>DREN01000344.1 GCA_011051075.1 Deltaproteobacteria bacterium
AATCAGATGCCTTCTCGGCTGGGGGTTCCTCATGGGGACCTTTGGAATCTTCAGCATCAGCAGCGGCTGCGGGCTCATTCGCTTCGGTATCCTGAGATGCCTCTTTCCCTTCCTGGTCCCCGGCATGATCGACCTGTGACTGACCCTCAAGGTTCATCATCTCCTCTCTCAAGAGTTCTCCCAGGTTGGAGGTGGCCTCCTGGCTGATGTTCAGATAGCTTCTGAAGATATCCTTTTCACTGGTCTCGTCTAATTTTCGTATGGAAAGGCCGATCTTCTTCTCTTCCCGTGAGACGTTTATTACCTTGGCCTGTATTACATCATCCACCTGGAATCTGGACAGGGGATTTCCCTTCTTGTCTGAGGATATCTCGGACACGTGGACAAGACCCTCTATCCCTTCCTCCAGTTCGAGGAAGAGACCGAAATCGGTCACATTGGTAACCGTGCCGGTCACCCTTGTGCCTGGCTTGAACTTTATGGGGATCTCGTCCCATGGATCAGGGCTCAGCTGTTTGATGCCCAGGGAGAAGCGCTCGTTCTCCTTGTCGATGTTAAGTACGACGGCTCGTACCTCCTGGCCCTTCTTATAGACCTCGGAAGGATGCTTTATCCTCTTGGTCCAGGAGATATCGGAGATGTGTACAAGACCGTCAATCCCCTCATCAATCCCGATAAAGGCCCCGAAATCAGTAATGTTTTTAATCTTTCCCTCTATGGTGGTCCCTACGGGATATTTCTCCTCAATAACATCCCACGGATTAGGTGCCACCTGTTTCATGCCAAGGGAGATCCGTTTTCGCGCAATGTCCATGTTCAGGACAATGGCGTCCACCATGTCCCCTATACTGAGGAGCTGTGAGGGATGTCTTACCTTCCGGGTCCAGGACATCTCGGACACATGAATCAGGCCTTCAACTCCCTGCTCCACCTCAACAAAGGCCCCATAATCGGTCAGGCTGACCACCCGTCCGGTGATCCTTGTGCCCACGGGGTATTTTTCTTCAACCTGGCTCCACGGATCAGGCACGAGCTGTTTGATACCCAGAGAGACCCTCTCCCTCTCCCTGTCGAAGTTAAGGACCTTTACCTCGATCTCATCCCCGGCCTTATGCATCTCCGAGGGGTGTCCCACCCTTCCCCAGGACATGTCCGTAATGTGGACAAGGCCGTCTATGCCGCCCAGGTCGATAAACAGGCCGTAGTCGGTGATGTTCTTTACCACACCGCGAAGCACAGCACCCTCCTCGATTATTTCAAGGGTCTTCTCCTTCAGGGCCATGCGCTCCGCCTCAAGGATGGCACGGCGCGACAGGACAATGTTGCCACGCCTCTTGTTATACTTGACAATCTTGAACTCGAACTCCTTGCCCACCAGGCTGTCCATATCCCTGATCGGTCTGAGGTCAACCTGAGAGCCTGGCAGAAAGGCCTGGAGGCCGATATCCACTGAAAGGCCGCCCTTTACCCTTGAGAGAATGGTGCCCTTGACAGTGCCGTCGTTTTCATAGATCTCCCTTATCCTGTCCCAGACCTTTATTTTTGCAGCCTTCTCCTTGGAAAGTCTGATAATCCCTTCGTCATCCTCTCTCCGCTCCAGAAGGACCTCTATCTTGTCGCCTACCTGTGCCGCAAGGTTCCCCTCTCCGTCAAGGAACTCACGGATGGGAATCTGTCCCTCTGACTTATACCCGATGTCAACCAGAACGTACTCCTTGTCGATCTGAACGATCTCCCCCGGGACCACCTCGCCCTCCTTGATGCTCTTAAGGCTCTCCTCGTACAGGCGCATGAAGTCATCAGTATCTTGGGCATCATCGATGGCTTCTCCCTCCGGGTTATCCGCTCCGTCCCCCTGGGAATCTTCCCCAAAGGCCGAAACATCCTGTGGATCCTGGGCCCCCGATGCCCCGTGCAGGTCTCCGGGTTCATTTTCATTTGTTGAAGGTGCGGTTTCCTGCTCGCTGGTTATTCCGGTTGTTTCTTGGGTTGCGAAGTTTGTTTCATTTTCCATTAACCTAAATACCCCCTAAATGTTTTTGCCTTTCTTGCCGGGCCGCAATTGCCTTAAATTCTCCTATCTATCAGAAGCAAAATGAAATATCAACCATTATTTGCCAAAAACCCACGGCTCTACCCAGGAGAGCTTCATGACCCATCCATACGCCGAAGCATAAGGTCAACCACCTCTTCAACAGTCAGGGTGGTTGAGTCGATTATCGTGGCGTCATGGGCCGGCTTCAGCGGCGACCGGGCCCGCAGGCTGTCCTGATCATCCCTCTGTTTCAGCTCCATCTCCACAACCTGCCTGTCTACTGACTCCCCCCTCAGCATGAGTTCCCTGTATCTCCTTTCAGCCCTTGTACCGGCAGAGGCCGTGAGAAAGAACTTGAAATCGGCCTCCGGGAAGACCACCGTACCCATATCCCTTCCTTCGGCCACAAAACCGCCCCCCCTGGCGATCCTCCGCTGCAGGGCGATCATGGCCCTCCTCACCTCGCTGACCGCCGATACCCTGGAGGAGAGCATGTCCATTCCCGGGGTCCGGATCAGGTCCGACACATCTTCTCCGTCCAAAAGGACGGCTGGAGGGTCCTGGTCCCTGTCAAAGGCGAGGTCCAGGGACCCGCACAGGGTTTTCAGGCCACTGGTGTCAAGAGGATCCACACCTCTTCTTGAGGCCGCAAGGGCCACGGCCCTGTACGTGGCACCCGTGTCCAGGTATGAATAGCCTATTTTACCTGCCAGCAGGCGGCTGACCGTACTTTTTCCAGACCCGGCCGGGCCGTCAACGGTTACGATTCCGGTGATGTTCCCCGTTTTGGGATAGTGCTTCCAAGACGACGCCATCTTCTCCTCTTTACAGCCTGTGTGCGGGCGGATCATCCCTCATCAGGAGAAGATCCCCTGTTCGGACAGTACCTCCCTGAGTGTTGTGATAAACCTTTCGTTCTCTGCCGGCAGTCCAACGGTTATGCGGATATGGTCCGGGAGGTCGTAACTGTCCATGGAACGGATGATAACCCCCTTCCTGAGCATCAGCTCGTAGATCCTTTTTCCGCCCCCGGGGACACGTATGAGAAAGAAGTTGGTCTGGGTGGGGAGGTACTCGATACCCATTTCATCGAGGCTCCTGCACAGGTACCCGATACCCTCCCGCACCGTTTCAAGGGTCTCACGGACAAAGGAAGAGTCGTCTAGGGCGGCCGTGGCCGCGGCCTGGGCCAGGCTGTTGGCGTTAAAAGGTTGTCTCACCCGGTTCATATAGTCGATGAGCATGGGAGAGGCAAATCCGTATCCGATTCTAAGGCCTGCAAGACCGTAGAGCTTTGAGAAGGTCCTCAAAACCACCAGAAAGGGGCAGGTGTCAAGCAGGTCTACTCCGTTCGCGGTGCTTTTGTCAGTGACAAACTCCATGTAGGCCTCGTCCAGCACCACAATGACGCCTTCCGGAATCCCTTTGAGGAAGCTGCGCATGGCGTCCCTTGATATGACGGTCCCCGTAGGGTTGTTGGGGTTACAGAGGAAGACAACCCTGGTCTCCGGGGTGATTTCCTCTATCATCCCCTGGAGATCTATGCCCAGTTTCTCGAGGGGCACGGAGGTCATGCGGCCCCCGGCCCCCCTTACCACCTTTTCGTAAACCAGGAAGGTTGGAAAGGGCTGCACCGCATGGTCTCCTGGAGAGAGAAATGTGCGCACGATCAGTTCGATCAGCTCGTTTGAACCGTTTCCAAGAATGATTCTTTCAGACGGGATCTTGAACTTCTCGCTCAGCTTTGTCTTCAGATAGTAACCGCTCCCGTCAGGGTAGCGGTTGAGTGTTGAGATCCTGTCCATCACTGCCTGGGCTGCCAGGGGAGAAGGGCCCAGCGGGTTTTCATTGGAGGCCAGTTTGATGGAACCGCTGATCCCCATCTCTCTCTCCAGTTCCTCTATGGGCTTTCCAGGCGGGTAGGGAATTAGGTCCTCCACCCCTTTTCGTACCAGTCTTTTCATTTCAGCGCTCCTTAAACCCCTGTTGCGCAACCCGGGGCCTTATGCCGCCATGGCCCATGCCCCACGGGGAAGGGAGACCTGTGGGACCGTCCAGGTCAGGTGTCAAGGTCAATCCGCGCCCTTTATAGCCAAAAGCATTGCAAATGTAAACGGCCTGGCCGAAATATCCGATTCTTTTTCTGCCTTTCCGGCAACATCGCAAAAACCACCTGTGCCCGAGGCAGGGTGAAAGAGTTCTGGTCCCGGATTTTTTTCACCTGTGCGTTTAGACTTCAGCAGTTGTGGATACGGGACCTATCCCGCCCGTGGCGGGAGTCCGTCCGTGGGGGCCTCTTTTCCAAAGGACGCAAAACCCTATCTCATTTTATGGGGACGGCAGCATGCGCTTGAAATAAGCTACGGGAAAGCCCCAGGAGAAAGTCTCTGTTGGAGCCTGTACTGGTCCCTGCCTGCTCCGAAGCTGTAATCCAACTAAGGGAACGTTCCATGTCGTGATGGAATATTCTGTTGCTTCCTTTGGAAAAGAGGCCCCCACGGACAAAGGGTATTCGCACAGGTCGGATTTTTTCCACCTGTGCGGTTGGTCCCGCCTTGGCGGGATTAAAAGCTAATGGCTAAAAGCTAACCGCATAGCTCGGATTTACTGAGGTACCCTTCCGTGGAAAATTAATGCCGATTTACCCTTGACTTGATCTCTTTGATCAACTATTTTCAGTCAACCTGCCTTACTTCAGTGGTGGAGATTTCCGCCTCTTCAAACACGGTTTTCCCGGGTGTTCGTGCCCGGCCTTCTGACAGGCGGCCGAGCAGGGGTGTTTTTCAGAAGGACCATGAATTTTTCAAAGACGAACTTGAAACGGACGTTCTCAGACAGGTTTTACAAGGGGGAGGGATGAACAAATCACAGTTGACAGAGGCCTTGGCCAGGCAAGAGGGGTTACCCTTTAAGAAGGCGGAGGAGGTGGTCAAGACGGTCTTTGGAGAAATGGAGGCTGCCCTTATCAGGGGTAAAAGGGTTGAAATCAGGGGTCTTGGGAGTTTCAAGGTAAAGGAGTATGACGGGTACAAGGGGCGGAATCCCAAGACAGGAGAAATAATAGAGGTCGCCAGGAAAAGACTTCCTTTTTTCAAGGTAGGGAAGGAGTTGAAGGAGAGGGTGGATTATTTTTAAGGCCTTTGCCTTTTCAATACCCTGGCCGTGCTAGACGGGGAGTTAGCGGTGCCCTGTAACCCGAAATCCGCTCATGCGGGGTTGAAGATCCTTCAGGAGAGTCTTGGGCCGGGTTGTCCCTCTGCCGCATCTGGAGTTGACATGGACCTCACGTAACAGGTGCCTGCGAACCCCGTCAGGTCCGGGAGGAAGCAGCGGTAAGCAGGATGGCCTGTGTCGTGACGGTATCTATGTTATCTCTCCTGGCGGCACGGATGATACCGACTCAGCCCGAATAAGGATGCACGGCCAGGATCTCATTTTCTGTACTTCACCTCATAATCCCCATCCCATGGATAAGTCCTCCATTGTTGGCACTCTAAATCGGCCCACCCTTTTACACACCAAAGGGCCTGTCTCATATCTGAGGCATCCCGGCCTCTCCCGTCATCCCCGTCTGGCCCACGGGATCTTCACCAGAAAGGGGGGCGTCAGCATCCCCCCCTATCATTTCCTCAACACCAGTTATGAGGTCGGTGACCTTCAGGAGAACGTAAGGGCAAACCTCGGCCTTATCAGCCATACCCTCGGGGCCGATCATCTGGTGTTTATGCGCCAGTCTCACGGGACCACGGTTTATACCCTGGCACGGGAGCGAAAACAGGTACCGGTTGAACCGCCGAATGCCGATGCCGTGATCACCGATATCCCGCGCGTTGCCCTCCTGGTCAAGCAGGCCGACTGCCAGGGGGTAATCATATTTGATTCTGAAAGGCAGGTGGTGGCCAACGTCCACTGCGGCTGGCGCGGGAATGTGAATAATATCCTCGGCAGGGTGGTCGCCCGCATGGGGCGGGGTTTCAGATCAAGGAGTCAGGACCTGATCGCGGCCATAGGACCCTCCTTGGGACCATGCTGCGCTGAATTTGTCGATCACGGAAAGATATTTCCCCCGGACTTCGAGGAATTCATGGTGGGTGATGACCACTTCAACCTGTGGGCCATCAGCGAGCGACAGCTTTTGGAGGCGGGGCTCAGACGGGAGAATATCGAGATCTGCGGTATCTGCACCCGCTGTGCCGTGGGCCTTTTCTACTCCTACCGGGGCGAGGGCAAAACCGGCCGCTTCGGCACCGCCGCCATGCTCGCATAGATCTCCATTTCTGCCGGTTATTCAGCAGAGCAACTGGGTCAAAACAAGGGCGGAATATCTGGTGAGCCCCTGTAGGTGCGGCTTCAGCCGCACAACTGGACTGTTAGGCTGTGGGCTGAAGGCTGTTAGGGTCTTTGCTCGGGCATCGCTATCGGGATCGGGATCGGTATCGGGGAAAGACGGGACCTGGCCGTGAAAACCTGGTGCATTTTCTTGAGATAAGCTCTGTGGCGAGTGGTTAGGGTGTGAAAGGAGACCCTGCTGTTTGTGGGATTTAAGCAATTCGATCCCGATTTGGATAATCCAAATCGGTATCGGCTAAACAAAGCCAGGTTCCAGTAACCAGACTATTTTCCATCCTTTTGGGCGAGGCCCGGCCCCTTACCGCCGCCGGAGCAGGCCGGTTTTACCCCATATGGACAGGCGCTCTCCGGCCTGGCCCTGTTACCCGCCGAGGATCAGGTCCCAGTAGGCGACTGATCTTTCATCCATTATGCCGGGTGGTCTGTTCCTGAGGGCCTGTTTGAACTGCTGGTCGGAAAAATATTTTCTCATGACCGGGACGTCGGTATCAAGGCAGTACTGCATAAAATAGACGAGAAAACGATCCCTGTCCGCCATCACCTGCTCGGGAGGCTCGAACCAGTTTACCCGGAGGGCGATCCGCCTAAGTTCTTCCTGCAATGTTTCCTCCGATGGGGCCCCTGGCCGACAGCGTGCGGATGTCCGCTACATCACACTGTTTTACCGCATTGACAAGGTCCTGTCTCACTGTTTCCGGGAGAGTCTCCAGATTTCCTCCCTCAAAATAGACCAGCGACTTCAGGGTAAGGATTCCATTGTACTGTCTGCCGTAGATGGCCCCGGCCGCAGCTAGACCCACTCTCAGTGAAAATCCCGGCCTGCTTACGATCGCGTGAATGTCAATATAGTCTTTGGCCTCCACGCGCTGGGAAACGGTGGCACATTTCATTCCCAGCAAGTCCACTAACGAGGCGATCCATACCCCGTTATCTGCCCTTTGAGGAGGTTCTATCTGTCCAAGGGACAGGCCTCCAAAGAAGCTCAATTTCACAGGCCTGGCACAGCCGGGCGCCTCATACAGCACGGTCAAGGTATTGGGGCTCTCCTGAACCCTTCTTGCTTTCTCAAGAAAGGGAATCTCTCGAATCAGACTGTCAGTGGTAAAATCAACGCTGGAAAAAAAATCGAAGTCAACTGAAACCCGATGCGATAGCCGAAGCGCGATAGCCGTCCCCCCGTATAAGACAAATCTTTCCGGCACATGTCCGAGGCTCGGCCACAGGGACCGTTGAGCTCGGGTCAGTTTTGAAAGATCAAAACTTGCCGGGGAAACCTGCTGAACCATCAGTAAACCCTCGTGCCTGAGAGATCCCTCTCAAGAGTCAGCCTGGCCTTAATAACTTACCGTGCCCCTCCCCCCATGGGCAGAGGGGATGGATGCCAATATGGACGAGCCGGTAAGGCCCTGCTTTACTTAGAAACAATTATAGAAGGAATCAGGCGAAAGGTCAAGAAAAGGGG
>DREN01000043.1 GCA_011051075.1 Deltaproteobacteria bacterium
GTCTCTTGCCGGCCCTTTCCTTGAATTTCTTCTCCAGTTCCGTGGTCTTGGCCTTACGGGCCTGGGCCCCTGGGGTGAGGTCATAGAGAAGCCTGGCGCCGATGTAGAGGAGTACACAACCGACAAAAAACTTGAAATGTCTTGGATCCGGAAGATACCTGATCCTGATGATCGCGCCGATAAATACCCCTGGCAGTGTTCCTGCGATAATGACACATGCGAGGGGCCAAGCCATTCTCCCCTCCCGGATGTACCGGTAGACCCCTCCCGGAATCCCGACGATGTTGTACACAAGATTAGTGGGGCTCACCGCCGGGCTCGTAAAGTGAAGCACGCTCACCTGGAAGGGGAGCAGCAAAAAGGCCCCTGATATGCCCCCCATGGAGGTGAAAAAGGAAACGCCAAAGGCAACTGTTAGCGGTATGAGAGGGGAAACATCGATTCCTGATATTGGAAAGTGCATTTTCAGCCCCTATGGGTCATCTATCCCGAAAGAGCCCGGATGTTGTTCATCCCTTACTTTCAGCCTTCGTGTCACTGATATTGGTGTAATCATCGTTCTAAGTCAAACAGTTTTCTTCTGGTCGGATATTCAGGCATGGTTTATATCTGTCCTATTCAAATCCCATACCAACATGATTTCAAGCTGTTATCAACAAGCATGACGAAGCCCTGTAGATACTGATTAGGGAATCGGGGGATCTCCCCGGTTCCCCCTGGAGCGGGATCTGATCAATGCAGGTGTAAGCTCATCGTGCTCCCTCCTGAGCTGCAGCACGATAACCGCCCCCACTACCATGCCCCCTCCCATAACCTGCAGGGGTTTCAGTGTCTCACCAAGAAAAAAATAGGCGAGTAATCCGGCGGAGATCGGTTCCAGGGTCGCCGTAATGGAGGCACGGGTCGATCTGATAAAATTTACTCCCACAAAGAAGAGGGCAAAGGGGACAAGGGTCCCCATGACCGAGATATAGATGAGCCATCCCCATTGATCCAGACTGTACCCGGCCCGGACATAATGAAAGGGTGGATAGAAAAGGTGCCATGCGAGGGTGGCGAAAACAAAGGCGTAAAGGAGCACGGTCCAGGGGGAGTAACGATGCATTCCCCTCTCGCCCAAGAGGGTGTACGAGGCGAAGCATAGGGCTGAGGCCAGACCGCAGAGGATCCCGGCCCGGTTCATCTGCATAAAATGGAGGTCATACCCTCCCACAATCAGGTAGCAGCCGGAAAGGGCCAGGACAAGGGAGAAGATCTTGGTGAGGGTCAGGCGTTCTTTCCAGAAACAGATGGAAAAAAAGGCCACCACGAGAGGTGCAAGGTACTGTAGGAAGATGGCGGCGGCCACCTGGATCTTGCTGACCGCGTAAAAGTAGGTGATCTGCACAAGGGACATGGCCACGCCCCCAAAGAGCATGAAGTAGAAGATGTCCCCGGGCCTGATTCTGAAGAGATGCCTGGAGTACAGGAAGAAGGCTCCTGCCAGCAGCAGGGTGGACAGGGTGACCCTTACCTGGACCAGCTCAAAGGGGGTAATGCCTCCTGCAAAGAGGGCCTTGCCCGCAACCCCTGACGACGCCCACATGAGGGCTGCCGTAATAACGCAGAGATATCCTTTCAAGGGATTCGATGACATGGTTGGTCAGAAGTGCCTATTTATCCCGTTTGTAGCGGGGAAGTGATCTAAAGTGCCTAAAATGCCGAAAATTTATAACTCGCAACTTGTCGAAGATCCCGTCTTTATCGGGGAAACCTATTACCTTGTATAATCAAGTCCTGCTAAATCCTGCAAGCGTCTCTTTCGAAGTCTGCGCTTATCTGCCGAAGATACAAGGCATCAAGGGCGTAGCCGAATTATGATACTGCAAGCCCTTGATAACGTGTTAAAATAGTGAATTTTATACCTCTCTTTCAAAAAATTGAATCCAGGTTTTAGGTGTTATGTTATAATCATAAAGGAGGGTCTGATATAATATGAAAAACAAAAGGATAGCAAGGAATCTGTTGGCAATCTTCCTGATGTCGTTTTATTTTTCCTGTGGCCGACAGGATATCTTAGACGAACGAACAGAGGTAAAGGCCGTCCGGCAAGTGAAAACGGTCCTTTTCGTTAACAGGACCGGTGGTCTTACCTGGGGGTATGAGGTATGCTGAATCTTCTACGGGACCCTTCAGCCCTCGTTGAACACCTCCTCCTTGTGCTGAACCAAAGAAACGGCTATGAACATTTTTCCACCCCGGGTATCTCCCCATTGCCTGCCGCCTCCGCGGTTCTCCTTCCCCTGTCCATGGGCAGGCATGATCAGGGGGCCTCTCCCGGCCCCAGCCTTGTCTATAACAAACGATCCAAAAGGGTGAAGCAGGCGGGAGATCTCTGCTTTCCAGGCGGAAGGGTTATGCCCCGTGCCGATTTCTACCTGTCAAAGATCCTGGGTCTCCCCCTCTTCCCCCTGGCCCGCTGGCCCTACTGGAGCAGGCTGCGACGTTTGCCGGGGGGAAAGTCCCGCAGTGTGGCCGTCCTCTTTGCCGCCAGTCTCAGGGAAAGCCTGGAGGAAATGCGGCTGAATCCCCTTTCCGTGAAGTTCCTGGGTCCTCTTCCACCGCAGAGGCTGGTGATGTTTCAAAGGGTCATATTTCCCATGGTGGGCTGGATCAGCGGTCAGAAGCGGTTTTTTCCCAACTGGGAGGTGGAAAAAATCGTTTACATCCCCTTGAGGGACCTACTCGAGGTGGATCGTTACGCATGTTACCGCCTTGATATGGGATCCTGCGGGGAGAACGAAAGAGGAACCGCAATCCGGGATTTTCCCTGTTTTCTCCACCGGGGACGGGACGGGGAGGAGATTCTCTGGGGCGCCACCTACCGCATTACGATCCTCTTCCTGGAACTGGTCTTCGGGTTCAGTACCCCACCCATGGAGGACCTGCCCGTGGTTGAAGGGGCCTTGAACCAGACCTATCTGACCGGAGCCGGAAATCGCGGCAGGATGCCGCTCGCACAGGGGGCAAAATGATTCGACCTGTGTGGTTAGACTTCAGCAATTGTGGATAGGGGGTCTATCCCGTCCGTGGGGGCCTCTTTTCCAAAGGACGCAAAACCCTATCCCATTTTATAGGGACGGCAGCATGCGTTTGAAATAAGCTACAGGAGAGCCCCAGGAGAGAGTCTCGGTTGGGGCATGTACGGGTTCCTGCCCGCTCCGAAGCTGTAATACAACTAAGGGGGACGTTCCATGTCGTGATGGAATATTTTGTTGTGTCCTTTGGAAAAGAGGCCCCACGGACTAAGGGTAACCGCACAGGTCGAAATGATTAAGGGAAGGCGGAGAATCAGAGAAACATGGTTTTGCTGTCACACCTTATCCCTGGTGCCGTTTTCCGTTTTCAAGATAAAACCGCCATTTGCAGAACATCTCTTCGGGGTGGGGATCTGGGGGGGCGAACAGGCATTCCACCCGGATGCGCTCATCCACCTCATGGGCAAAGCCTTCAAATTCGCCCCGGTGCATCTCCCTGCACACGAACTCTCCCAGGCCCCTCCGGAGCCTTGCCTCCTGGGTGGGACAGGATCGTACGGAGATGATTACCTCGTCTTCAGATTCTTCTATTTCATAGCCCACAAGTATGCACCAGGGAAAGAGCCTCAGGGCCTTTACAAAACCGTTCAACCCCTTTTCCCTGATATTGAACCTGGAGAGCAGGTCTTTTGCGGCCATGCCGGCCACACGGCCCCAGACCTTTTCATTGAGTTCTTCAGCGGTCGCCTGATCAAAGCGTTCGGCCACATAGATGAACCAGAAGGCGTCCATGACCCTGTAGTGCCACAGGAGAAATTCCACATAGTTCCTGAGCTGAGATTCGTCCATTTTTTCAAAGATTTTGAGATCCATGTCTCCTCCTGTCATGTCAAGTAACTCCCGGGTCGAGAAGAGAGGGCAGGCTCCTTTTGACCCTGATATGCCACGCCCTTTTGAGGGAGGCTAAGGCCGTGGTGAAATCCCTTTTCAGGCGCAGTATATCAAAAACGAGGGTGGGGCTCCGGAGAATACCCCTGAACAGGGGTGCCAGCCGGATACCGCCTGACTGATCGAGGCAGTGGACGAGTGTTACGGGTATCGAGCGGGCCGCAGGATCGCACACGGCGCGCAGGGCGAAAAAGGGAAGTCCTGCCTCAACGGCGGTGGCGGCCACCGCCGCACTCTCCATGTCCACGGCCTGGGCCCCGGTCCTTGTAAACAGGGCCTGCTTTTCCCGGGCTGACAGAAGCGGTCTCCGGACCGTGATAACGGTGCCGCCATGGGCACGGATCCCCTTTGCGAGGAGGTCCCCACGAACCGCTTTCACAAACCCGGACGTCTCTTCCCAGACCTGTTTGTGGGTATCGCCTCCATGCTCCATTATGGAGTCGGCAAGGATCAGATCACCGGGCTCAAGGGACGGATTCAGACCGCCTGAAATCCCTGTAACTCCCAAGACCACCACCCCTTCCGCCCTCAGCCACCGGGAGGCGGAAGAAGCCCTTTCCATGCCAGGCCCTGATTTCACAACGGTAAGATAAGTTCCACTGTCCAGGCGGGAACGACGGAAAGGGTGTTCCCGTCCCTTCTGCCATGGCCCCGGCCCTGTGATGGTACGTGCCTCGGCAGTGAGGGCCGCCACAATGCCGATGGCCGGACTCATGGCCTTGCTTTTAATGCGGGCAGGGGAAAGTCGGGTGGAGACTGGAGAGTCACCTCGTCCTGGCGGGTCATATTTTCCGTGCGGAGCCTGCGGTACTCGGCCAAAGCCCAGAGGGGAAAGAACCGGCTGTAGCCGTGGTAGCGGAGATAAAAAACCCTGGGGAAGCCGGTGCCGGTAAATTCCTCTTCATCCCATAGATCCTCCTGGTTCTGGGTCTCAAGAAGGTAGTGAACGCCCCGCTGAACCGCAGCGCTTTGCACCTCGCCCACTGCCATAAGCCCCAAGAGGGCCCACGCGGTCTGGGACGGGGTGCTCCTGCCGTTGCCCCCGATGGAGGGGTCAGCGTACGAGTCGCTGGTTTCACCCCAACCGTTATCAGGATTCTGGCACGATTTCAGCCAATGGACTGCCTTGCGGATGTAAGGCTGTGTGGAGTCTTCACCCAGGGCCCCCAGGCCCTTCAGTACGGACCAGGTGCCGTATATGTAGTTTACGCCCCAGCGGCCGAACCATGCCCCGCATTCCTCCTGTTCCTTGCTGAGGAACTGAAGCGCCCTCTTGATGGGCGGGAAATCGTGGCCATAGCCCAGCATGGCCAGGAGCTCAATACAACGGCCTGTCAGGTCCGAGGTGCTGGGGTCCAGGAGCGCCCCGTGGTCGGCAAAGGGGATATTGTTGAGATAGAAGTAGTCGTTATCTATGTCAAAGGCGCCCCACCCTCCATCTGAGCTCTGCATGCCCACCACCCAGTTTACGGCCCTGGCGATCTTTTCCCTGTACTCCTCCCTGTCCAGGGCCCCGGCCCTCAAAAGGGCCATCAGGACCATGGGCGTGTCGTCAATATCAGGATAAAAGGCGTTTTCAAACTGGAAGGCCCAGCCTGCCGGTTCCACGTCGGGGGCCTGGAGGCTCCAGTCTCCGGGGGTGGTTATCATCTTCTTGAAAAGCCAGTCAACGGCCTTTTTTACAGCCTCATGGTCAGGCGGCAGGCCGGCCTCAAGCAGGGCCGACAGGCTCAGGCAGGTGTCCCAGATGGGAGAGACACATGGCTGACAGTGGGCCTCATGGTCCCGGATGACCAGGAGATCGTCTATGGCCTTGAGCCCGCGGACAAAATCCGGATGATCATCAGGATAGCCTAAGACCCTGAGGGCCATTACCGCGTTGGCCATGGCTGGAAAGATGGCGCCGATGCCCCCCTCACCCTGCATCCTATCAATGGTCCAGCTCTCGGCAAGCCTCGTGGCCTTCTGTCGCGTGGCTGCGGGGATAAGGGAATCGGCTGCCTTGAGAACACGGTCCAGGACGATGAACAGGTTCTTGACCAGATTCCCGGGGGCAGGATGATCAAGGTGACGGAGCTTTTCAGTAGCCTCAAGAAAGAGCTCCTCAATCCCTTCCTCCGGGCCCAGGTTACACACCGGTTTTCTGGCGTTCAGAATGAGGAGAGGCACAATCACTGTACGGGACCAGTACGATACCTTCTGGAGATGAAAAAAGAACCATCTTGGAAGAAGCATGATCTCGATGGGCATGGCAGGCGTGGTTCTCCAGGGGATCTGGCCGAAAAGCGCCAGGGTGAAGCGGGTGAAGACGTTTACCCTAACCGCCCCCCCATGGCTCAGAATGAACTCCCGTGCCCTGGCCATGTGCGGGGCCTCGGGCGAATCACCCAACTGCTTGAGGGCGAAGTAGGCCTTGACCGAGGCACTGATGTTAGCTTGGCCCCCGTGGTAGAGGGGCCAGCCCCCACTCTCAATCTGCCTGTTGCGGATATAGCGGCCAAGCCCCTCCCTTAGCCGGGAAGGGATTTCGCGGCCCAAGAATCTCTGAAGGAATATGTACTCCGATGAGATGGTGGTGTCCGCCTCCAGATCAAAAATCCAGTATCCTTCGGTGTTCTGGATGGTCAGAAACCTGTCTCTTGCCCTGAGGATAACCTGATTCAGCCGTTCCACCGTAAACAGAGATGTCGCGGGTACCGCAGTCTTTATGACCCTTTCTTCTTCAGGGTAGGGTTGGGGATGGCGGGCGGCCTTTTTATTCCGGCCAGTGAGGCGGTCCGCAAGGGCCGTGCGAATGCTCTGTTTCATAAATTACCCCGGTTATGATAAAAAAAATAGCGCCATCAGTCTCTGATTTACCCGTTTTTGGTGTAAGCAACAGGGAAAGTATTACCGTCAAAACGCTGTGGTCTATATATACGAATATTTTTTCTATTTCAAGTGAAATCAACAGGCGGGCCGGTCCTGCCCAGAAACCCCAACCTGTTGACCCTTATGTTTACGGCCTTGAACACCTCCTCCACCCTTCCCCTGAGGATATAGGGCCCAGAGGCGTTCAGCATATGACAGAACCTGTTGTACACCGCTGGAAAAAACACGGTCTCATAAAGGCCGGTAAGGTCCTCAAAGGTTATGAACTTCATGGGATCGCCCTGTTCCGTACGCACTGTCTTGCCGGTAACGGGCCATCCCACGGTGGTTACCTCTCTGCCCACCAGGGTGTGCAGGTCCCTGGCCGGAACATAGTCCAGGCCTTTCAGGATATGGCCGTAAAGGGTGAGGGGATGAACCGAGAGGATAAAGCCAAAGACCTGCGTCTCATGCCTCAGCATGACGTCTTTTGGATACCGGACCTGCCGGTTTTGCCTTGCAGGGGGAAGCCGGGCAGGGGCCTTTGGGGTATCAAAAAGTCCTGGGGCCTTTTCCGCCTCTTTCCGGCCGAAAAACCGGAGCGCCTCCCACACAAGCCCCGGCCTTGACACCCCCCGGGCCACCCGGTCGAAACAGCCCCCCTTGATGAGGATTCTCACGTCCTGGAGATGGATATGGGGCCTTGTGCGCCTGAGGAAGTCTTCAAGGGATACAAAGGGACCGTTTCTGGCCCGTTCATGGATAATGGCCTCCCCGGCCTCCCTGCCAAGATCCTTCAACTGCATAAAGCCCACCCGTATCCGGCGGCCCCTCCCCGTGTACCTGATTTCACTCCGGTTGATATCAGGCAAAAGGACCTCAAGTCCCATACGTCTCGCCTCTGATATATAGCTGGGGGTGGAGTAATAGCCCCCCTGATTGGAGATTACCGAGGCCATGAACTCCGCCGGGTAGTGGGCCCTGAGATATGCGCACTTGTA
>DREN01000462.1 GCA_011051075.1 Deltaproteobacteria bacterium
CTTCCAACCTATGGACTTAACAAGTAATATCGGAGGTCTAATGCGGGAGACAACAGGAACTGCACCCGTTTGAATAGCGCCCGGGAAAGGGTGTGGTATTTTTTTATGAAAGGATGCTTTTATGAAGATTGCCCAGTTTTATGACAAAGTAGGGATCGGAGTAGGATTGATCGAGGCCGATCATCTCATCCCCATCGATTTCCCAGGTGATATGATCGACCTTATGGGCAGTGGGGGTATAACCGAATATGAACGGAAAACGCCGATCCCTGTTCATAGGGTGAGATTTGCCCCCCCGGTTAGCCGGCCCTCGAAAATTGTGGCCCTGGGCCTCAACTACAGAGATCACGCTGAAGAGAGCAAGGGCAAGGTTCCCGAAACCCCCCTTGTCTTTGCCAAGTTTCCCAGCAGTCTCACCGGGCACATGAATCAGATCAGATGGGATGAGACCGTGACCGGAAAGGTGGACTTTGAGGCTGAACTGGCCGTTATTGTTGGACAGGCTGTCTACAGGGTTCCTGAGGAAGAGGCCCTGGGAACTGTTTTCGGATACACCTGCGCCAACGATGTGAGCGCCAGGGACCTTCAGTTCGGTGATGGCCAGTGGGTGCGGGGAAAATCCCTCGATTCCTTCTGCCCCATGGGTCCGTGGATCGTTACCCCGGATGAAGTACCGGATCCCCATTCCCTCGAGATACGGTGCAGTGTCAACGGTCGTTTGATGCAGGACAGTCATACCGGCCTGATGATATTCAGGATCCCGGAGGTAATCAGTTTCCTCTCCATGCATTTCACCCTGAACCCCGGTGATATCATCCTGACCGGCACTCCCAGCGGGGTAGGGGTTTTCCGTGATCCTTCGGTTTATCTCAAGGATGGTGATGAGGTGGCAGTGGAGATAGAGAGGATAGGGTGGCTTGTCAATACCTGTTCAGTTACTGGCCGTTAGCGTGCGCTTTTGGAATTTCGGTAAAATCGAGGCAAAGGCGGGGCCACTGAATCACTCAACCAACCCTGTACTCCGCTGGCCATCCACAAGGGCAGGGCGGTACCGCTGAGGGCGTCTTTATACGTCCGGGGCGAGGGTCATGAAGTTGCAGGGGGTAAGCTATGAGTGGAAAAGAGAAGAGTACCCTGACTGGGGATTCAAGGATTCCAGGCAGATAGGGCTTCTGGCCCAGGATGTGGAAAGGGTGATCCCGGAACTGGTGAGCGCCGATGAAACAGGGTACAAGGCCGTGTCGTACAACAAGCTGACCGCGGTCCTGGTGGAGGCGGTCAAGGAGCTGAAGGCCGAAAATGAGCGGCTGAGGAAAAGGCTCAAAGAGGAGACTCTGAAGCAGCAGTCACAGATAGACGAGCTTAGGGCCCTGATCGTGGGATCGAATAGCTATAGAGTTTCAGATAATGATTTTGGCAAGGCCAGAGGGAGGAATCGGAGTAAATTGTACCCATAGTACGTCGAGACGATTCCGACCGATAACGCAGTCCAAAATCTTTATCTGGAAGCCTATAAAAGGCACAGACCTGGTGAAGGGGGGAGCTCGTCAGCCAGGCAAACTTTAACAGGTTTTACCAACTTTTCTCTGATACCCCAATATCCCGTTATGACCGAGGCTCCACAATTAGAAGATATTCGGAAGGCGGCCGAGAGGCTTAGGGGTGTTATCCATCCCTCGCCCCTGGTCCGCTCCGGTTATTTAACGAGGCTCATGGGGTCTGAGGTTTTTCTCAAGCTTGAAAACCTCCAGGAAACAGGCGCCTTCAAGGTGAGGGGGGCCTACAACCGTCTGTCCCGGTTGAGCCCGAAGGAGCGGCAAAGGGGGATAGTGGCGGCCTCGGCGGGAAACCATGCTCAGGGGGTTGCCTGGGCCGCGGCCCGGATGGGCCTTCACGCCACCCTAATCATGCCGGAGGATGTATCCATAAGAAAGCTCCTGGCAGTAAGGGAGTACGGGGCCCAGGTCGTGCTCACGGGGTCTAACTACAACGATGCCTCTGCCCATGCCGTGGAGCTGGCAGGGGAACAGGGACAGGTCCTGATCCCCGCCTTTGACGACCCTGATGTGATCGCTGGCCAGGGCACCATAGGCCTGGAGCTGGGGGATATGCTCGACCGTGACACGGCCCTCCTGGTGCCCGTGGGCGGGGGCGGCCTCATATCAGGGATCGCCCTTGCGGCAAGGGGTATCTGCCCGGGTGTCAGGATTATCGGCGTTCAGACCGAGAGCTGCCCTTCAACGGCCCTGTCTCTGGAGAAAAATGCCCCCCGAACCGTTGAAATGGGCTCCACCCTGGCCGACGGGATCGCCGTAAACAGGCCCGGGGATCTTACCTTCCCCCTCATGCGGAGATATGTGGACGATATGGTTTGCGTGGAGGAAGAGGGGATCGCGGGCGCAATCCTTACCCTCATGGACAAGGCCAACGTCATAGCAGAAGGGGCAGGCGCCGTCCCCCTTGCGGCGCTTATGGATGGACGGCTATCCACAGGGGCAAAACGTTATATTCTGATCATAAGCGGAGGCAATATCGAACTTAATACGGTGGACCGGATCCTTGAGAGGGGGGCCGTGAAGATGGGAAGGCTCATCAGGATAGAGGTCAACCTCCTGGACATCCCCGGGTCGCTCCGCAGGCTCCTGGACATAATCGCGGATGAAAAGGCCAATATCCTCCATATCTTTCATGACCGGCTGGACCTAAAAAACCCCATAAACGTCTCCAGCGTGGTGCTGAACCTCGAGACCCGGGGGCATGACCACGGCAGGGAGGTGGTGGAAAGGCTCAAAGAGGCGGGATACAGGGTGAAGCAGGCGTTTTAGGGTTCCAATCCAAAGGAGCAAAAGGGCGCCTATCTTCCTATGACGTGGTTGGAGATGACCTTTCTCTGTATCTCCGATGTGCCCTCGTAGATGGTAAAGACCCTTGCGTCCCTGTAGTACCTCTCCACGGCGAATTCCTGTATGTACCCGTATCCCCCGTGTATCTGAAGGGCCCTGTAGGCCACCCTGTTGGCCATCTCAGAGGCGAAGACCTTTGCCATGGAGGCGGCGGCCGAGAAGTTCTCTCCACGGTCCCGCATGGAGGCGGCGTTGAAGGTGAGGAGTCTGGCCGCCTCTATCTCGGTTGCCATATCGGCTATCATCCACCTGATACCCTGAAACTGCGAGATCGCCCTCCCGAACTGCATCCTCTCCTTGGCGTAGCTCACGGCTGCGTCCAGGGCCGCCTGGGCCAGGCCCACCGACTGGGATGCAATGCCTATGCGGCCCCCGTCCAGAGAGGCCATTGCGATACGGAAACCGTCCCCCTCCTCTCCAAGGAGATTTTCCTTGGGTACCCGGCAGTCCTCAAAGATCAGCTCAACGGTGTCCGAGGCCCGCAGGCCCATCTTCTTTTCCTCCTTGCCCACGGAAAAGCCGGGGGTGCCCTTTTCCACCACAAAGGCGCTGATCCCCCTGTGTCTCTTTTCCCTGTCCGTATATGCGGTCACCACGGTCACATCGGAGTTTTTGCCCGAGGTAATGAACATCTTGGTGCCGTTGATCACATAGCCGTCCCCATCCCTGACGGCCCGTGTCTTCTGCCCCACCGGGTCGGAACCCGCGCCCGGCTCTGTCAGGGCGAAGGACCCTATTTTACTGCCTGTGGCCAGGATCTTCAGATAATTCTCCTTGAGAAAATCCGAGCCGAATAGATATATGGGCCCGCAGGCCACGGAGTTGTGGACAGACATGACCACGGCCGTGGATGCGCAGGCGTAGGCGATCTCCTGCATGGCCAGTGAGTAGCTGACCGTATCCACCCCCGCGCCGTTATACTCCGGGGGCACGTTCATGCCCATGAGGCCCAACTCCCCCATCTGGTTAAGGATATCTCTGGGAAACTCCCCAGTGCGGTCCCTCTCCGCAGCAGTGGGCATGACGGCCTCCCTGGCAAAATCCCTGACCATCGCCCGAATCATACGCTGTTCTTCATTCAACTGATAAGCCATGTTTCTCCCTCAAAGACCTGGCTCAGGGTGTGTAGAGCACCACCAGCATCTCTGCCTTTTTCGAACTCAGGTTTCTGAGTCTGTGAACGATGGAGGAGTTGAAATGGATAGACTGCCCTGGACCCAGCACGTTCCTGTTCTCTCCCACCATTACCTCCACCTTTCCCTTGAGCACGTACTGGAACTCCTCCCCCACGTGCTGGTAGCTGACCGCCTTGTGCTCCGACTTGGGATCTATGAATATCCTGAAGGCCTTGAGGTGTTTGTGCCTCGCCTCGGGCGTAAGTGTCTCGTAGGTGTAGGCCTCGGTCCTCTTCTGGTAGTCCTCGTCAGACTTTTTGCCTGCACGTTTCTTCTCCTCTGCCAGAAGAACCCCCGAGTCGATCTCCAGGGCCCTTGAAAGCTGGAGAATGGTTGAGACCGGCGGAATAATCTCCCCCTTTTCAACCTGGGAAATAAATCTGGTCGCAAGGCCCGTCTCGTTGGCCAGATGCTTGAGGGTGAGCTTTTTCTCCTTCCTCAGCTTGAAAAGCCTCTTGCCTATGGGCTGTCCCTTTTTCTTGCTCGGCATTGATACCTCCTTCCACGCGATATGAGGGGTCAGATCCTGTGTCCCTTCCCGGGTTTTCAGGACTCGGTCCTAAGAATTCAGCGCCTGTCAAGGACTCTGTACCATACTTGAGGCGCCTGTTGCAAGTGATGAGATCGTTGACGAACGAGGCAATCCAAGGTCTTTCAGGCGAGACCCTCTTGAAATAGGGTGACCCTCCGGCCGGGGGCAATTTCTCCCTGTTAATGGCACGTTTCGTGCATGGATGTAGCAACATGAAGGGCAGATTTCAGGCCACGCTGGCGCGGATTGCTATTATCGCCACCAAGGTATTTTGAAACGGTCATTTTGCGCCCTACCGGCCTTCTTCGCCCCAGGGAGCGCCTCAGGATCATGGAAGGCTCCCCGCACCCCGTGCGGGAGGGGTGAGCGGACGGCTGACAAGAATTGGAATGTGGTGACAAAAAAGGCACACTTTGCGAAGTCCTCCGGCGTCTTCAGGTCTATGGTGTCTTTCACAAAGGAGGGAGATTCGTCATGCTTAATAAAGAGGGCGAATTCAAGGGACCCCGGGGGAGATCTTCGTCTCTGATAGCGGTAATACTCCTATTAATGACCTCCATCACCTTTCCAGATGCCCTGTCCGGAAGGGCTTCATCCCCTCTGCCCGCAGCAATATCTGGAAGCATATCCCATATTTGGGCAAACACTGGAGAGGATAAGGTGACCCGCGATGAACTGAGGGCTACCTCCGATCCTGACGCGGTATTCAACTCGGTGTGGGATGGAACGACCATATCTCTGTTCGGTGCCAGGAACGAAGTTGTGGCCTTCAACCTGATTATCGAAGCGCCCTATTCAGATGTCACTGGAGTAACCGTAGCCTTGACCTCCCTTAACGGACCGGGGAATTCCTCTATTACAACCACAACGGCTGCGGGTGATACTGTTTTCAACTACCTTGGCAGGAATATTGAACTCTTTTTTATTCGGTACCTTGAGATCCGGGGGCTCAGTGTGGACCTGGCCTATAACGCCTATGACGAGCGCCACATTCCGGAACGGTGCCGGCGTCCCCATGACGAAAACGGCCAGGGTACAGGGGGCTGGGAGGACAGACCGTGTCACAACAAACTCTACCCTGAAATCGCCGTCCCCCTTGAATTTCATTCACCCTTCTCCATTGCAGGCGGGACCAACCAATCCATATGGGGAGATATCTATATCCCGAAGGGTACACGGCCCGGTCTTTATACGGGCATTGTCACGGTTGCTGAAGCAGGAGCAGCCCCGAGAGAGATACCGATCCGGTTAAAGGTCTTGGGCTTCATCCTTCCTGACCTGCCCTCTGCCAGGACCATGGTGTTCTACAGCTCTGAAAACATCAATGATCGGTATCTCGGAGAGGAAAACATGTACCCGGATCCGGGAACCCCTGAATACGCCCGCTCCAATGAGATCATTGACCGGCATTTCCAGATGGCCCATCGCCACAAGATATCTCTGATCGACGGTGTGACTGAGGTAGAAGAGATGGATGATGCCTGGATATCCCGCCTTACCGGCGATCTGTTCTCCCCTGAACGAGGTTATGATGGTGTGAGTGTGGGGGTTGGGAACAACGTCTTCTCCGTGGGCACCTACGGCAGTTGGCCATGGCAGGACGGCACAGAAGAGGATATGTGGGCCAATACCACGGCCTGGGTCAACTGGTTCGACCAAAAGACCTTTGCTACTCCCACCGACTACTTCCTCTATCTCATCGACGAGTCCGGCGATTACCCTCAGACGGAGCAGTGGGCCCGATGGATGGACAGCAATCCGGGTCCTGGAAGGCGAATGATGTCCCTGGCCACCATTCCGCTCCCCCATGCCATGGACCATGTCCCTCACCTTGATATCCCCACAAGCGGATCAGGCATAGGGATCACCTCACAGTGGGAAACTGCCCTGGAAAACCTAAGAAAGGATGCATCAAAACGCTTTTTTATGTACAACGGGAGTCGGCCGGGTTCCGGCTCATTTGCCACGGAGGATGAAGGGATAGCCCTCCGTGAACTTGCCTGGGGGCACTACAAAAAGGGCGTGGATCGCTGGTTCTACTGGGAGTCCACCTACTACGTGAACTTTCAGTGCTACGGATACAGCGATCCCAGGGCCCAGACCAACTTGTTCCGGCAGGCCCAGGTCTTTGGCTGCTACGGCCGCGACGACCAGTCCCTGGGACAGGCCGGATGGAATTACACAAACGGCGACGGAGTCCTCTTCTATCCCGGTACGGACACCCGTTATCCGGAGGATAGCTACGGGATTTCAGGTCCAATCGCCTCCCTCCGCCTGAAGCACTGGCGAAGGGGTATTCAGGACGTGGATTACCTCGCCCTGGCCGCTGCCGTAAACCCGGCTCGAACGGCCGAGATCGTGAGCCGAATGGTCCCCAAGGTCCTGTGGGAGTACGGGGTCGCAGATCCAGGCGATCCCACCTGGGTCCTTACCGACATAAGCTGGTCAACCGATCCCGATACCTGGGAATGGGCCCGGGCTGAATTAGCTGCTATTATTGAGAGAGGGACGGTTGCAGGCCGTGTCATGCCGGCAGTTCAACTGCTCCTATTTCAGGATGATCCATGAAACCCACTGTCTGGAAAGGGATACTTTCAGGTCTTGTGATAATAGGTGCCGGGCTTCTCTTTACCCTTGATCCGGGCCTTGCCCAGGGCAGTCATCGCCTTCATGCCACAGACCTTGTCTATGAAGGGGCCTTTGCCTTCCCCCCTGGTGACGACTGGGCCTACAGCGGCCATGCCCTTACCTATTTTCCCCATGGTGACCCCTCTGGCCCAGCCGACAGCCACCCTGGCTCCCTCTATGCTGCGGGCCATGTATATGACGATCTGGTGGGTGAACTATCCATCCCGCGGCCGGTAAGATCGAGCCGTTTCGAGGACCTGCCCAAGGCCTCGGTGCTAAAGCCCCTCACCGATATCACCGGGGGCCTGAAAGACCACTGCACCTATAACGACGACTGTGAGTATCGGGAGGTAGATGGCCTTGAATACCTGCCCGATATCCACAAGATCGCCTGGAACCTGAGGGACTGGTATAATGTCGGAGGGTACGACCAGGACTCCCTGGGGTGGAGCGACCCTGACATGACCGGGGCAGATGGGGTCTGGCACATCGGTGAGCGAGGTCTCTCTGATACCTTTCATAACGCAAAGACAAGTAACTATCTCTTCCGGGCCCCGGGGGC
>DREN01000194.1 GCA_011051075.1 Deltaproteobacteria bacterium
ACTTAACCACTTAACGATGTCTGAAGGGTAACCGCACAGGTCGAAAAGATTTAAAGGAGGTGAAGACCGTGGGAAACTGGTTTAAGACGACCCTTCTGCTTGCCGCAATGACCGCCCTTATAGTGTGGATAGGGGGGCTTTTCGGTGGAAAGCAGGGTATGATCATGGCCTTTGTCCTGGCCATGGGCATGAACTTTGTGAGCTACTGGTACTCCGATAAGATCGTGCTCAGGATGTACAGGGCCCAGGAGGTGGGGCCCGGGGACTTTCCCGGACTGTATAACGCGGTAAAACAACTGGCCCATAACGCCGGTCTTCCCATGCCGCGTATCTATATAATCCCTGAAGAGGCCCCAAACGCCTTTGCAACGGGCAGGAACCCGGAGCACGCGGTCATCGCGGTCACCGAAGGACTGCTAAGGACCATGAACGATGAGGAGGCGACCGGGGTCCTTGCCCATGAGATGTCTCACATAAAAAACAGGGACATCCTCATAGGGAGCATCGCGGCAACCATGGCCGGGGCCATCATGATCCTGGCAACCATGGCCCGCTGGACCGCCTTTTTCGGAGGAGGGGCCAGCGATGAAGAAGGTGAGGGCGGCCTCGGCGTAATCGGGCTGATCGTCATGTCCATACTGGCCCCCATGGCGGCCATGCTCATCCAGATGGCCATCTCCAGGTCCAGGGAATATCTGGCGGACGCCACCGGGGCACGGCTCGCAGGGAACCCCGAAGGACTGGCAAGCGCCCTCGAAAAGCTTGGGGCCGCAGCCAGACGCCTGCCCATGAAGGCCAATCCCTCCACTGCCCACATGTTTATCGTAAACCCGCTGTCAGGCAGGAGTCTGACCAGCCTGTTTTCCACCCATCCGCCCTTGGAGGAAAGGATAGCCCGGCTCAGGGGGGGCAGGACCGAACTGCCCTCCCAGGAGGAGGATCAGGAGATGGGCAGAAGGGCGGCAGAGGCCATGTGGAGGAATCTGTCAGGGAAGTAGCTTGAGACCGCTGAATATGGCGCATAAGCTGAGGCCGATCCCCTCTTTCATGGAAACCACATAGTCCGGTCTCACCTCATCCTTCCACCGGGGATACCCGCCCTGCCACACGTACCCTATCAGGTCCTGAAACACCCTCCTGGTAAACCTGTAAGGCCCCAACGAGACCCAATCTCCTTCAGGGGCAACAGAGAGGATGACCTGAATCGGTGTGCCGAACCTCTTGATAATCGTCTCAACCTCTTCCCTGGTCCGGGCGCCTTCAGGGTTCTGCCTGAAGTCTTCCGGCCTTTCGGGAAAGGGAAACCTACGGTACACCTCACCTATGAACCCGGAATGGCGGATCCCGTGAATGGCCCCCATGAGGTCCCCCACATCTTCCGGATCAAGGATACCATACCCTTCCCACCCGGTCTCACAGGGCAGTTGCGGGGTTTTCTCAGCTATTACCGTTAAGCAACGGCAAAATTCCTCCGCAAAGAAGAAATACCGATCCAGAAGAAGCATGTCAGACTCGATATTGAAAAAACCAAAGGCAATGGTACCGTGGCTGATAGATTCAAAGGCCAAAGGCATTGAGGTTCCTCCATGGTCCTAACGGGAATTTCCGAACCAGGACGGGTCAAACTTCCACATCTTTGTTGACCCGCGGGGAAGAATGCTTATATTATCCGTTTAATCGTACAGATCATACCAAGTCCATGTTGCGCAATATCTACAACAGAATACCTTTTTTTGCAAGGAGCAGGAGCATGACCCAAGAGAATAACACCAACATGAAATTCACCGGAGCGTCCAAATACGTCCTTGACGAGGAACTGGCAAAGATCGTCAATATCACCATGGCCCTGGAAATGCCCCTCCTTCTCAAGGGGGAGCCCGGTACGGGCAAGACAATGCTGGCCCACGCCATTTCCGAGGCCCTTGGCATGAAGCTCATTGTCCTGAACGTCAAATCCAGCATGAAGCTGGTGGACGCCCTTTACCAGTACGATACCCTCACCCGGCTCAACGACAGCCGGTTCGGCGACTCCAAAAGGGACGTAAGCAACATAGAAGAATATATCAAAATGGGGAAAATTGGCCAATCTTTTGTTTCGGAAGAGAGGGTGATCCTATTGATCGACGAAATCGACAAGGCAGACACCGATTTTCAGGACGATATGCTGGATGTGCTGGATCAGATGGAATTCGATATTATCGAGATTGACAAGACCGTCAGGGCCAAAAAAAGGCCGGTCATTATCATCACATCCAACGCCAAGAAAGACCTGTCCGACCCCTTTCTCGGCCGATGCAACTTCCATCATATCGCCTTTCCCGAGCCCGATATGATGCGCGAGATCCTCAAGGTTCATTTCCCCCATATAAGCAAAGACCTCTTGGACAGCTCCATTCGGGCCTTTTACAAGATGAGGGAGTTCAGATCCATTGAAAAGAAGCCCGCCACAAGGGAGCTTATCAACTGGATACGAGCCCTTCAGGCCGACCCCGATTTCAACGTAAAACAGCTTATCAAGGGGGATCTCCCATACCTGGGGGTGCTGTTCAAGAAGAGTCCCGATTACGCCATCGCGCGAAACGCGGCCGCGCGGATGAGGATATGAGGTTTGAAATTGGAACCTGAAGATCGTACGGCGTTTAAACCGTTGCCCGTACCTGGTTTCAGATTTGGAGTCTCCAGTTTCCTTTGAGGTATCATACCATGTTTACCACCTTTTTCTACCTGTTGAGACAAGTGGGGATACCGGTCTCACCCACATCCTTCCTGCGCCTTCAAAGGGCGTTGAGTATGGGTCTGATCACCTCTATTGATGATTTCTATACTGCCGCCAGGTCCATTCTGGTCAAGAGCGAGAGGTACTTTGACCTGTACGACCAGGTGTTCGCCCACCGCTTTGAAGGGGCCGAGCTGAAGGAACCCGAGGAATTCGAGTTGTCTCAGGTGGCCCATGCCATGCTGGAGGAGTGGCTAAAAG
This sequence comes from Deltaproteobacteria bacterium, assembly GCA_011051075.1. Lineage (GTDB taxonomy): Bacteria > Desulfobacterota > DSM-4660 > Desulfatiglandales > Desulfatiglandaceae > Desulfacyla. The sequence goes on from DREN01000194.1 coordinate 2,978, forward strand.
ATCCCAAGGCCATGGCCGATGCCCTTGGGATCGATGAAGAGTCCCTCAACAGACTGAGCCCCGAAGAACTGCTCCAGTACTTCCTTGACCGGCTGAAAGAACAGACAGAGGAACACCATGGGGGGAGCAAGTGGATAGGCACGGGAGGCACCTCGCCGGTGGGACACTCGGGCTATCACCCGGGCGGGATGAGGGTTGGAGGGGTTTCCAGAAACAAATCCGCTGTAAAGGTGGCCATGGACAGGAGGTACCGGGATTACTCACAGGAGGGACCACTGACACAGGCCCAGATTGGCGAGGCACTGAAGAGGTTGAGAAACATGGTGCCCACAGGGCCCAAGGATCTGGTTAATATCGATGAGACCATTTACCAGACCATGAAAAACGCCGGTGAGATAGAGATCGTGTTCGAACGGAGCCTCAAAGACCGCCTGAAGGTGATCCTGGCCATAGACAACGGCGGGTGGTCAATGGATCCTTACATCGAGATGGTCCAGACCCTTTTCAACTACGCCCGGTCACAGTTCAAGGAGCTGAAGACCTTCTTTTTCCACAACACCATCTACGACAATATATGGGAAGACCCCCCCCGGTTCAAAAAGCCGTACCCGGTCAGCGAGCTGGCCCGACGTGACCCGGAGACCAGGTTTATCATCGTGGGTGATGCGAGCATGGCCCCCTATGAGCTGATGGCCACGGACGGCTCAATCCACATTGAAGAGAGATCCACCCTGCCGAGCTACGAGAGACTCCGGTTCATCGCAGATACCTTCAGGCATTCTGCCTGGCTGAACCCCAAGATGTCTTCGGAGTGGCCCTACACCCGCACCATAACCATGATCCGCGAGATATTTCCCATGTTTGAACTGACCATCGACGGTCTGGAAAAGATGGTGGCCCATCTCATGAGCGATAATTGAACGTCTCGGAAATTCTACAACTTATTGAAATTAAAGTGGTTTATTAAGACTTAACCTTTTTGCCGCATACATGGGATAATGGAATGTTGGAACGTTGAAATTAGAAATTAGAAATTTGGCCTTTATCCTTTTGTGCTGTTGATGAACGTATTCAATTTTGGAGCGATCTCCCTAATCCCGCCCGTGGCGGGAGTCCGTCCGTGGGGGCCTCTTTTCCAAAGGACGCAAAACCCTGTCTCATTGCATGGGGACGGCAGCATGCGCTTGAAACAGGCTACGGAAAAGCCCCGGGAGAGAATCTCGGTTGGAGCCTTTACGGGTCTCTGCCTGCCCCGAAGCTGTAATCCGAACCAAGGGGGCGTCCCATGTTCCGTGGAATATTTTGTTGCGTCCTTTGGAAAAGAGGCCCCCACGGACTAAAGCTAACCGCACAGGTCGCATTATTCGGGGCGGCTATTCCGCGGCCCTGAATCGTCCTCGGAGGTGTTATCTGGTTGATCCTGGATGCTTGATGAAAAGAGGCGTGATTCCTCGCAGACATCCAGTATCCAGCATCCCGCCTCTCAATGAACCTCCCCTGATCTCCCGGCTCCGGACCTCCCTCCATCTCTGATCCTCACTTGGCCCTATCCCTCCTTTGAGCTAAAGCCGCAGCCTGCTGAACCGCCTTTCATCCCTCCAGCTGTCAAGGTCCAGTGAGGTGCCTGCCCCCCTCAGCCCTACAAATTTCAGGCTAAGTCCCTCGTAGCCGGAGACAATCCTTTCAAGCTCGGACATCTTCAGGCCCTGCCAGTACCGTCTGAACAGCCTTTTTCCGAATATGGTTTTCAGCCTCTCCCTGGAGCTCTTTCTGTACAGTTTTCTCAGGTTGTAGGCCTCGTCGATCCTTTCCGCCGGTACCTTTTCCAGGTTGGCAAAGGTCATGCTCGTTATCCTGAATCCGACCCTCCCGTCTTCCCTGATATCCTCCCGGTCTATGTAATCTTCAGGGATAATGTTGTCGGGGACAAGTTTGAAGAATGGCCGCGGGAAAAGCCTGTAATACCTCCTGAGGAGAGATTCCTTAACAATGGGATATATCCAGTCATACTCATCACGGAGCCCCCTGCATATTCCCAGGAATTCCGACACATCCTCTTCCCTGGTGGTGGGGGAATCAGCGGTGACAAAAAGCACATATTTCTCTTCGGCACGCTTGTAGCCTTCCTTTACATTCTGCCCGAAACTCTCCTTCTGGTCAAAGATCCTGATCTTACCCGCCTCTGACAGGAGATCCGGATCGATCTTTTCTCTGATCTCTCTTTCAGGCCCAATCACCACAACCCTGTCTATCTCCATGGTGCGACTCAGGGTCTTCAGGATATACTCCACCATGGGTCTTGGTTTGCCCCCCCCTTCCCACGTTGCCCTTATCTTTTTGAGGGATTTATACCCCCTCCTGAAGTACCACTCCCTGTAGGTAAACAGGTCCTCCAACTGATGCCAGAACTCCTTAAAGGAAAACTTCTTGTTCCCACCGGCCAGGACCACTGCTACTGTCTTTTCAAAGGTCATGGTTTCTGGATACTGGTTTCTGGATACTGGTTTCTGGATACTGGGGGCTCGATTTCCTGGGCCTCTCGCCTTCGTAGCTCTTTATCCCGCATCCCTGGCCAGGGACTTTACAGGGCCCACGTCCACAAGATACAGGACCCTTGATTCGCGGTTAAGGCCTAAAAGGTCCCGCGCCTCTTCATCGTAGAAGGCGCCGATACCGCAGCATCCCAGGCCCAGGGAAGAAGCGGCCAGGTAGATCCGTTCTCCCATCCGGCCGACCATCATCATAGCATACCGGTAGCCCCTTGGGCATCTCCAATACCTCTAAGCCCGTGTAGGTCTTGAAAAGGCCGGGCTGGTTCTCTCAGTCCAGGAGGTGCCCGGCCATGCGAGAACGCTCATAGCCGGTAGAGTTGTGATAGTCCCATGCGGGCCCTTGCATTGATTCTCCCTCACTCCTCCAGGTACGACTCGTATAGCCCCAGCCAGTTTCCACCCATTATCCCGTTCACACCCTCTCTCCCGTAACCGTGATCCAGCATGATATCCATCAACGCCCCCACACGGGTGATATCTTCCAGTCCCAGGGTCACGGAATCAAACCCGCACAGGTCTGAACCTATGCCAACCGATCGGGGCCCAAACCTCTGAACCACCGTATCAATATGGGCGAAGACATGGTCCAGGGTCGCCTCCCGGTCCGGCGAAAGCATCTCGGGATTAAAACTTATCCCCACCATCCCCCCCCTATCAACGATCTCCTTTATATGTGCCAGTGAGATGTTCCTGGGAGTATCAAAGGCCTCGGTTATCCCCGTGTGGGTAGATACGAGGGTGCCGTCAGTCAGGTCCAGGAGCTGCCAGAAACACCTGTGATGAAGGTGGGCCACATCGATGATCAGCCTGTTTTCATTAAGGGCCGTGATGACCTCTCTTCCCTCCCTGGTTATTCCCCCGCCATACCGTACGGTGCTGCCGTCTGCTATGCGGTTTTTTCCCGCATGGGTCAGGCCCACCATCAAGACACCCTCTTCCCTTAACTCTGAGATGAGGGGGATATTGTGGGCAAGGGGATCTCCGTTTTCAAGGACAAGGATGGTACCTGTCCCCTGATCACCCTCCCTGAGCCCCCGCAGATCATGGTTATGTCTGATCACAGGCACCTTCGCGTAAAGCCGTTTGGTGAAGTCCAATAGCTCCTTGAAACGTACTACTGAACCTGGTCCGTTGAACCGGTCTTCACAGTAAATGGCGGTACAGAACAGCCCGATGCCCGCCCTTTCGGCCTTCTCGATAGTAAAAGGAGCATCATCTCCTTCACTGAGTTCACCGGGGCTGGGTTTCAGTCCACGACTCATCATGAAATATGGGAGGTCAACATGACCGTCCACGAAGAAGGGGCTATCCGGCACGGAAAGATCTTTCCGTGTTCCCCTTATGACCCCATCCTCACTATTCTGTTGACTCATCAGCAATTTATCTCTATTCTTCAGTTAACAGCCGTTTACCCCTGTCACCGGCAACCGCTGAAATCACCGGCAGGCAGGCCTAACCGCTCGCCGGGCCTGAACGTAGGAGACGGGCGTCTGGACGCGACAACACCAGGGTGTGGAGGATCCTTAAAAATAACGGCCCCTTGGAAACGCAAACAGGATTCAGCATTTTTTCCTCGAATCAGGAAATAGTCATTCGTTTTTTCCATCTCTCATCCTGAAGTCTGTTTCATGTGGTGCTGTATGGGGGCCACTTTCCCCATACCTTCTCAATCAGATGTTAATGACTTTGTCCGCCAACTGCATGGCGGTCACGATATCCAGCATGTTGGTGGTCTCTCCCACCTGTTTTTCATCCATCAGATTAAAATAGGTAAGACAGGTGCCGCAGACCATTATGTGAATCCCCTCCTGGTCCAGCTCCTGAATAACAGGGAGGATATCCGATCCCCGGATGGTCAACTTTACCCCGTTGTTCACAAACACCAGCCGCCACAGTTCGTCTCCCATCTCCTTGAGGGTTTTTAGAAAACTCACCATGAGCTTTGCGCCCAGCTCGTCGTCGCCGTGGCCCAGGCGGTCATTGGCAACCATGACCATGATCTTTTTCTGACCGGGTTCCGGTCTTTGCTCCACAGATGGTTCGGCTCCATTCTCCTCGCCCGTCTTGCCGATCACATGAAAATCGCCCCCCTCCTCCCCTACCGAGACCTCCAGGCCCCTTGTCCCCATAAAACGGGTGACGTTCTGTTTTGCCGCCTCATTATCCACCACCACCCTTATGATATCCGGATTTTCCTGTTCAATAACTTCCTTTGTCTTAAGTACCGGAGCTGGGCAGGCAAGGCCCCGGC
>DREN01000409.1 GCA_011051075.1 Deltaproteobacteria bacterium
CCCTGGCAGGCTCCCTCTGGAAACCCCAGTGGCCGGCAATATGGGATATGATAAACAAGAACCTTGCCCTGACCGGGTTTCTGTTCGACCTGACAGGGCTGATGATGCTTGTAGGGGTGGTCCTTGCCTTTATAAGGGGCACCGTTAGACGTGGTGCTCGTCCCTCGGGACTTCCGGGTCAGGACCGGCTGGCCCTTGGTCTGATCGGGGGGATCGTTACAGCAGGTTTCATCCTTGAGGGGATGCGGATCGCCCTGACCGGTTACCCTGCTGGATCAGGGTACAGCTTCATAGGGTACGGCATTGCCCTGATGTTTTCTGCACCAAGGGGGCTCACAGAGGTATACGGGTTCATGTGGTACATCCACGCGGTCCTCACAGGGGCCTTTATCGCCTATATCCCCTTCAGCCGATTGTTGCACATAATCATCGCCCCGGTTGTTGTGGCCATGAATGCGGTGTATCATAAATGACTAATATTTTTTCATCCCGCCATCGGCGGGACTCAAGACGCAGAGGACGCAGACTAAACCCCTTAACTTTAGGCCCTTTAGATCACTTTAGTCATTTTAGATCACTTCATATAGGGAAACTCCATGGACGAAAAAATAAAACAGGCCCTGATCGAAATCGTTGGAAAAGAGAACTATACGGACAGCCTCATTGACATGGTGTCCTTTTCCTACGACGCATCCGAACACAGCCACAGGCCTGCCTGCGCGGTGTGGCCATCTGACGCTGACCAGGTGGCAAAGATATTAAGGCTTGCAAACAGTGAAAAGATCCCCGTGATCCCCCGGGGCGCAGGCACGGGTCTGTCAGGCATGGCAGTGCCCATCAAGGGAGGGATCATCCTGGATCTCAGCCACATGAACCGTATTGTGAAAATCAGCATTGAAGACCGGCTGGCGGTCGTAAAGCCGGGAGTCGTCTATGTTGACCTTGAAAAGGCCCTTGAGCCCTTCGGGTTTTTCTTCCCCCCTGATCCGGCAAGCGGAAAGGTCAGCACCCTTGGAGGGAACGTGGCCACCAACGCCGGCGGGCTCAAAGGGGCCAAGTACGGGACCACCAGGGATTATGTATTAGGTCTTCAGGTTGTCCTTCCGGACGGCCGGATCATGAGGACAGGCTCCAAGGCCATGAAGAGCGTATCGGGGTACGACCTGACAAGACTCTTTGTGGGCTCGGAGGGTACCCTTGGGGTGGTTACCGAAATCACCCTCAAAATAAACCCCAAGCCCACTGCCACCAGTACCGCCCTTGCCACCTTTGACAGCCTGGCGGACGCGGGAAATGCCATCAATCAGATCATGCACAGCGGCATCATCCCCAGCGCCCTGGAGATATTGGGGAGGGAGACACTGGCGGCCATCAATGAAAACACCGATCTGAACCTGCCCGAAGTGGACGCCATGCTCTTAGCGGAGACCGACGGTTATACCCGGGAAGAGACCGATTACCAGATAAAAAAGGTGATTCAGGTCTTCGAGGAAAACAACGCCAGGGAGGTGAAACAGGCCAGGACCGACAAAGAGGTGGAAGACCTGTGGGCGGCCAGAAAATCCGCATACGCGGTCCTTGCCAGGATCAAAACACATTTTGTCCTGGAGGATGTGACCGTTCCCATGACCCATATTGCCGAGCTCCTAAAGGGAGTTGAGGAGATCTCAAGAAGGCACGATATACAGATTGCCACCTTTGGTCACGCAGGAGATGGAAACCTGCACCCACAGATCCTCTACGACGGTTACGATCAGGAACAGGTGAGGCGGATGGAGGCGGCAAGCGCCGATCTGTTTAAGCTTGCCATTGATCTGGACGGGACCCTCACCGGCGAGCATGGAATCGGACTGGCCAAGGCCCCCTACATGACACTGGAACATGACCCTGTGGCCATGGATGTGATGCGTCATGTGAAGAAGATGTTTGACCCTAACAATATCCTCAACCCGGGCAAGATGGGATTGGAGGAATAAGAAAAGTGCCTAAAGTTTGAAGTGCCTAAAGTGAACTAAAGTTGATGAATTTGTTTCTCTTTCCAAATGGGAGATAATGAATGGAATCAAAGTACGAATTTGAAGAGAAGTACCGCGAGCAGATCCTTAAATGCTCCCGTTGCGGGTTCTGTCAGGCGGTCTGCCCCGTGTACGGCGCCACCCTCCGGCCCGCCCTTAACGCCCGGGGCAAGATGCTCCTTTTAAAGGAGGTCATGGACGGAAAAATTGGGCTTGACGATCAACTCATCGAGACACTTTTTCAGTGCACCACCTGCGCCAACTGTTTTCACAACTGCCCCTCCGGGGTGGATGTGCCCGAGATCATAAAGGCGGTCAGGCAGGATATGGTCAGGGCAGGGTCATGCCACCCGGCCTTTGAGGGGATGAACGAGGTCCTTGAAAAGCACACCAATATCTATGCAGAAGACGAGCCCGAAGACTTTGAGAGGGTAAGGAACAGGAAGGCGGAGTACGTCTACTTCATCGGCTGTGTCGGATCGTACCGCGAGGACGAGCCTACCATGGCCGCTTTGGACCTGCTTGATCGCCTCAAGGTTGATTACACCCTTATAGACGAGGTATGCTGCAGCGGTGTCCTTGAAGATGTGGGATTTAGCATCAAGGAACACCTTGCAGAGAAAAATATGGCCCTGATCCTGGAAACCGGCGCGGGAACGGTGATCACCGGCTGCCCCTACTGCTTCCGCACCTTCAACGACAAACTCCAGTACTCCAGGCTCAGGGAGGCCGGGGTCAAGGTTGTACACATTACCCAGTTTCTGCAGGATTTTGGTTTTGGTGTGAAAACGGATAAACGGGTGACCTATCACGACCCGTGCGATCTGGGACGGCACTGCGGCATATACGAAGAGCCGCGTAACACCATCAGGAAGATCGCCACGGACTTTGTGGAGATGCCAGACAACCGCGAAAACGCCCTCTGCTGCGGAGCGGGCGGGGGTGTACGGGGGGCCTATGCCAAGAACTCCATTGCCATGGCCAGGCGCAGGCTTGAACAGGTGGAAGAGGTGGGGGCCGAGATTGTCCTGACCGAGTGTAACTCCTGCGTCCATAACCTGGCCAACGCCAAACTGCGGAGGCAGAAATTCAGGGTATACAGCACAACGGAGTTTATCAACGAGTTAATGGAAGAGGCAGAATAGAAACATAAGGAGGAGGGAAAGATGGAGATAGAAGGGTACAACATGCCGGACGATCTTTACTACGAAGAAAATCACTTCTGGGTCAAGGAGGAGGGGGACCTGCTCATCATGGGCATGGATGATTTTGCCCAGGCCTTGGCTGGAGAGATCGTCTACGTCCAGCTCCCGGACGATGGCAAGAGGCTGAAGTTGGGCAAGAAGTTTGCCAAGATAGAGTCGGGAAAATGGCTTGGCAAGGTATATGCCCCTGTAAACGGCGAACTGGTTGGGGTGAACGAAGAGCTTGAGACCAACCCCGGACTGATCAACGATGACTGCTACGGCAAGGGCTGGATGTACAAGATCAGGCCTGATGACAAGGGAGAGCTGGAAAACCTGATGAAGGGCAGAGAAGCGGTGGAAAAATGGCTCTTAGCGGAGATTGAGAAGTACGCGGAGGAGTAACGGTTAAGAAACTGGAAATTTGAAATTCGAAATCAGACAATGAAGGGGCAACCCCTCTAATTTCAAACCTAATTTCCAATTTCCAATTTCTAATATCAAGTACTATATGTCCAATCAAGATTACAACATGCGGCAGCTCTTAGAGATGGGGGCCTGCACAAACTGTCAGGTCTGCGCCGATGTGTGCCCCGCTGTTTCAGCCTCCCTTGACGGGCACCTGTCGGCCGTTTACCGCATCAAAGGCCTCAAGGAGGTCCTTAAAAGGCGGGCAGGGTTCCTGGGCAGGCTTTTCCGCAGAAAACCCCTGTCTCAGGAGGAGTGGAAGGGGTTCAGCGATACGGTCTTTCGCTGCACCCTCTGCGGAAACTGCCAGGAGATATGCCCTGTGGGTATCAATCTCAAGGACCTGTGGCTCTCCCTCCGGCAGGACCTTGTCCATTCTGATCACTACCCTAAAAAGATCAACATGATCAGGGACAACCTGGCAGAAGATCGCAACGTCTTTGCCGAAGATAACGAGGAACGAGCCGAGTGGGTGGAGGACATGCCCAATCCCCCTGATGACGGGTATATGAGGGAAAAGGCCCGGGTGGTTTACTTTACCGGGTGCACGGCCGCCTACTTTCCGGTGGCCCAGAAGATCCCCATGGCCCTTGCGGAGATCCTTGACAGGAGCAATGTTGATTTCACCCTCCTTGGAGAGGATGAGTGGTGCTGCGGTTTTCCCATGTTGGGCGCGGGGTTAATGGATATGTTCGAGCCCTTCAGGGACCATAACCTTGAGGCCCTTCGTGAAAAAGGGGCCAGGGAGGTCCTTTTTGCGTGTCCCTCCTGTTATCAGATGTGGCGGGAGTTTTACCCTCCGGAGTTCAGGATAAGCCACGCCACCCAGTTTATTACACGCCTGATCAGGGAGGAGCGTGTGCCCCTCCGGGAGTTGGACATGACCGTTACCTACCACGACCCCTGCGATCTGGGCCGCGGGGCCAGGGAGTTTGACGCCCCCAGGGAGGTAATCCGATCCATCCCGGGCCTTAGCTTTGTGGAGCTGCCCCGGAACCGTGAAAACTGCCAGTGCTGCGGGGGCGGAGGTAACCTGGAGATGGTGGACGCAGGGCTTTCCGCTCAGATCGCGGGACAAAAAATAGAGGAGATCCTGAGTACCGGGGCTGACGCGGTCATCACCTCATGCCAGCAGTGCGTCAGGACCATGATGACATACGTGAGGAGGAACAAGATCGCCCTTGAGGTACTGGATATTACCCAGCTTGTCCATCGTGCCCTTGAGAAATGAGGGGCCCCGGGGAAGGAGGACTGCCATGCCCACACCCTTGACGCTTGAGATATTTTCCGATTACATCTGACCCTGGTGCTACTTCATTACCGGGAGTATTGAACGGCTCAAAAACGAATATGCAGTGGGTGTACGATGGCGGGCCTTTCCACTCCACCCGAACACGCCGGAGGAGGGGCTTTCCCTTGAAGAACTCTTTAAGAACTACCCTGTAAATGTGGATGAAATCAAAAGCCGCTCGAAAAAAAAGGCAGCGGAACTGAACCTCCCCTTCGGAGACAGGACAAGGACCTATAACAGTCGTCTCTCCCAGGAAATGGGGCTCTGGGCCGAGTCAAAAGGGAGGGGTGATCAATTTCACATGGCCGCCTTCAGGGCATACTTTGTACACGGCAGAAATATCGCTAAAATCCCGGTGATTCTTGGTCTGACTGCCGAAGCTGGACTCCCTCGAGACGAGGCAGAGACGGTTATTTCAGAAAGGGCCTTCAGGGACCGGGTGGATGAGGACTGGGCCATTTCCAGGGCAAGGGGAATCACGGCCGTCCCCACCTTCATGATCGAGCAGGATAAACTGGTGGGCGCACAGCCTTATGAGACCCTTGAAAGATTCCTGGTGGAGCACGGCATAGGAAAGGCAGGGGGAGCAGGCAACTGACAGGATGCTGTTTCAGGGCTCACACAGGAGTCGTTGAGGGCCTCTAAGGAGAAAATGGTATCATATGTTACCTAAAACCTACATTCAATTTCTTGAAAGAGAGATATAAAACTCACCTCAACACGCACGAAAACCCGCCTTCCCAATAGAATCAGGCCAGAAGACCTTTCGAGACCAAAAATCTTGATCACCTCTAAACTTTTTCCTTGAAAACCCCTGCCCATCCTTTTATAATACAAAATGAGGTTTCGCAATGCAAAAGTCTCTCCCGCCAAGATACCATATTCACTCCCTGGATCGTGGGTTGAGAATCCTTGAATTGCTTGCCCGAATCAGGGAGCCCCTGACCCTGAGCCGCATCGCCGCTCTCATGGGGCTTACCCTGCCGACCGCCTACAGGTTTCTGTTCACACTGGAATCCCTTGGCTATGTGGAAAAAGATCCGGAAGCAAAATCATATTGCCTATCCCCTAAGGTGCTGGCCCTCGGTTACGGCGCGTTTCAATCCTCAGATCTCTGGCAGACTGCCCACCCCTATCTGTTGCGCGCCAGCAGGGAGCACGGCGAGACCTTTAATCTGGCCATCCTGGACGGGACCGATATCCTTTACATCGACAGAGTCAAAACCCAGAAGATACTTACCATCAATCTTGAAATCGGTTCAAAACTGCCCGCGTACTGCACATCCATGGGCCGGGTTCTCCTGGCGTTCTTACCCCGGGAACAGGCCTTCAAGATTATTGAACAAAGCGAGAAAAAGGCCATGACGCCCCGCACGGTCCTGTCCACCAAAGCCCTCAAAGGGGTGCTGGAAAGGGTCAGGAAGGCGGGCTATGCGGTCAACGACGGAGAACTGGCCTTGGAACTCATCTCGGTGGCCGCGCCTGTCCGCAACAGGGATGGAAAGGTGGTGGCCGCCCTCAACATGGCGGTCAACGCGGCTCAATATGAAAAGGACGCCATCCACCGAAAACTGGCGCCCGTGGTCAAGGCAACGGCCCTTAAAATTTCCCAGGCCCTGGGCTTTTACGAGGCGGTCGGTCATGGATAAAAGCTCTGTATTTCACAGACGTCTGGACCGGGACCTGCCCACGGCTGTCCAAGCCAGGGGCGTATGGATAACCGATCGGGAGGGAAAGCAATATCTGGACGCCAGCGGCGGACCCGTTTGCGTCAATGTGGGTCATGGCCGTCAGGAGGTGGTAGAGGCCATGGCAGCCCAGGCCGCGCGTGTGGATTATGTACACGGTCCCATGTTCACCACCGAAACAGTGGAAACCCTCGCAAAACGGCTTGCATCCCACGCACCCGGATCCATCGATCGCTTCTACTTCTGTTCCAGTGGATGCGAGGCCATTGAAACCGCCATGAAACTGGCGCGGCAGATTCAAACGGCCCGCGGAGAGTCGGGCCGTTATCGTGTGATTTCGCGCTGGTATTCCTACCACGGTTCCACTCTTGGGGCCTTGTCGGCAACGGGAAAGCCGGGCATGCGGAACCCCTTTATTCCCATGCTGCCCCCCTCCATTCACATCCCTCCTCCCTACTGCCTTCGCTGCCATTACCATCTCACCTATCCTGAATGCCATCTCCGCTGTGCCCATGCCTTGGATGAGGCGATCCGGCGGGAAGGTAAAGACACCATCTCCGCCTTCCTGACAGAGACCATCCTCGGCTCCACCATTGGGGCTGTGGTACCACCCCGGGAGTATTACGAGATCATCTCCGCCATCTGCCAGGACAACGGCGTTCTCCTGATCTTGGATGAGGTGATGTGCGGCATGGGACGGTCCGGCACATGGTTTGGCGCAGAACACTACGGGATTGAGCCAGACATGATGGTCCTGGGCAAGGGGTTAAACGGGGGGTATGCCCCACTTTCCGCAGTGGGATGCCGTAGGTCCCACCTGGACCTGCTGCGCCAACACAGGGGCAACTTTATTCATGGACATACCTTTTCCCATCACCCGGTGGCAGCGGCGGCCGCCCTGGCCGTGGTGGATATCCTGGAAAGGGAAAATCTGGTAGAGCGAGCCCACGATCTGGGCAAATATCTCGGGAAAGCCCTGACAACCCTTTCAGACCACCCCCATGTGGCGGAAGTTCGGGGTATCGGCATGATGTGGGCCATTGAATTCGCAGAGGAGAAAGGGACCCTCAAGACCTTTCCGAGGAAAGAAAAAGTGACGGAGAGGGTCTGGGAC
>DREN01000348.1 GCA_011051075.1 Deltaproteobacteria bacterium
AAATTGATTGCAGAGGCTGTATTCCTCGAGGAGGCTGCATAATAACGAATCTGCTCTTTTCACCTCCCGCTCTTGGCGGGAATCATCGACCAGCATCCAGAAACGAGCATCCAGTCCCGCCATCACGTGTTAACTCATAACAATCATTGCCGATTCTAAAAACTCGGCTCAAAATTCACGATCTTGGACTATATAGACGGCTATAGTCCAGATCAAAAGGTCAAGCACGGGTGAGACGGGAAAAAGGCAAGCTGGTTGAGTAGTCCTGCTCCATGACCATGGGGTCGTAAGGAGTATTGTTTGACTCGGGGCCTGTTTTGGCCTAACTTGCCTCTCGCGGAACCGAACAAAAGGAGATTACACCAGGTAGATCACAGAAGGTGGGACTGCTGATGGCACGGGTCTAAGTCCCATTTTTGGGCTGGATCGGACCTTTGCAAGAGAGAGGGGAGAGATGAAGGTACTGTTCGCCACATCAGAGGTTTCGCCCCTTGCCACGGCCGGGGGCCTTGGAGATGTCATGGGAAGCCTGCCCATGGCCCTGGCAGGATTGGGCTGTGAAATATCCGTGGTCATCCCTGCCTACCGATCTGCCCTTGAGCGGCTGGAGGAGTGGAACGTGGCGGCCCGGGACCTGCCTCTGACCATGGGGAAGAGGGATCTCACGGTGGACATCCTCAGGGGTGAGTTGGACATGGATCTGCCAGTGTACCTGGTGCGGAGGGATGAGTACTTTGACAGGGAGGGGATCTACGGCACTGAAAGGGGCGAGTATTTTGACAATCCGGAGCGCTTCATCTTTTTCTCCCGGGCCATTCCTCCCCTCTGCTCGGCCCTCTCCCTGGGTCCAGACATTGTCCTGGCCAACGACTGGGAGACGGGACTTGTAATGGCTCTCATGGACCAGGGGGCCATCCCGGGCGCCTCTGGGGTCTTTGCCATCCACAACATGGGGTATCACGGCCTGGTCCCTGCCGAGGCGGTTGAGAAGCTGGGTCTTGCAGACAGGTACCTCGGCATGGAGGGGCTGGAGTTCTACGGGAGCATGAGCCTGCTCAAGGCAGGGATCGTCTATGCCAGGAGGGTGGTCACCGTGAGCCCCACCTATGCCCTTGAAATCCAGACCCCTGAGTTCGGGTTTGGACTGGACGGTCTCATACGTTCCGTAAGCGGGCGTCTCCACGGTATCCTGAACGGGGCCGATTACCGGGTATGGAACCCGGAGACCGATGAATACATCGTCTCCAGCTATTCCCCCAGGGATCCGGGCGGCAAGGCCCTGTGCAAGGAGGACCTTCTGAGGGCAATGGGCCTGGATCCGGGGCTCATGAAAAGACCCCTGGCAGGCATGGTCACCCGCCTGGTGGAGCAGAAGGGTTGTCGGCTGGTGGCGGAGGCAGCGGACAGGCTCTTTGAGATGGGCATGGGCCTTGTGGTCCTTGGCTCGGGGGAGAAGGTGTACGAGGAGATGTTTCTTGGGCTTCAGTCCCGGTATCCAGACCGTTTTGCCCTCAGGCTCGGATTCGATACCGGCCTTGCCCACAGGATCGTGGCCGGGAGCGACCTGTTCCTTGTCCCTTCCCTCTATGAGCCGTGCGGTCTCACGCAGATCTACAGCCTCAAGTATGGAACCGTACCTGTTGTGCGTGCAACTGGAGGTCTGAAAGACACGGTCATAGATCCACGGGAAAAAGAGGACCTGTCCACCGGGTTCAAGTTCCATCCCTTCAGGGCAGAGGCCCTTGTGGAGGGGGTGACGCGCGCGGTCAGGACCTATGGACAGCCACGGCTGTGGCAGGAGATGATGCTCAGGGGGATGAACGAGGATTTCTCCTGGGATCGCTCGGCAAGGGAGTACCTGCGTCTGTTTGAGATGACGGTTTCGGGATGAAGGATGCACGATGCAGGATGCAAGATGCAGGGTGTACTGCCGGGGTGGGGCTGGATACCGGATAGGTGATATTTGTCGGGTTCCCTGCGCCTTTGAGCCAGCATTGCCGGGTTTGCATTAGCCGGGAAAAGATGGTACAAAAGGGGTATGGGATGAGGCGCAAGGCGCGGGGCTCAAGGCGCATGGAGTAAGCAAGGGTTAAGGAGATAAAGAGATGACACAGCAGGTGATTATTTACGGGAAGGCTGGCTGACCCTTCACCGCCAATGCCAGGGCGGCATACACGGACCATGTTTACGTGGATGTGAGGGAGGAGCCTGACAGGATGGAAGAGATGCTGCGGCTCTCAAAGGGGGCCCGGAAGGTCCCCGTGATCGTGGAGGGTGACAGGGTAGAGGTCGGATATGGTGGGTCGTGAGGTGTTTGAGGTCTCGTAGTTGATGAGACAATGATTGTAGGCTTTAGGTGCGGGGTACCCCTCAGGTCTATTGGAAGAAGGCAAGGGGGATCTGGTCCGCCACCAGGAACCCCCTTTTTGTGGGGATCAGTCTGTCCTCAAGGACCTTCACAAGCCCCGATGCCTGAAGCCCTGATACGGCCCCCGCCCACCCTGGGAGCTCCCTGATAAGGGCCATATGAACCCCCGCCTTTGTTCTCAGCCCTGTGGCCAGTGTCTCCATCCTGAGCTGTTCCCTGGTTAAATCTTCCCGCCCTTCAACCGGGGGCCGGCCCTCTTTTGCAGCCGAAAAATACCCTCTGATAGACCTGAGGTTCCACCAGCGTCTCCCGTCCTGAAATGAATGGGCCGAGGGTCCTAATCCAAGGTAGGGCACGTGGTGCCAGTACTTCTGGTTGTGGCGGGAGAAATACCCTTCACCCCTTGCAAAATTTGAGATCTCGTAGTGAATGTAGCCCGCGTCTTCCAGGCGCCCGGATGTTTCAAGAAAAAAGGCCGTTGCCTCTGATTCCCCCATGGGTGCGATCCTGCCCTCCTCCCTGAGCCTTGCAAAGGGGGTCTTCCTTTCAAAGGTCAGCTCATAGCAGGAGATATGTTCCGGCTGGAACGAAAGGGCCGTGCCGAGGGTCTTCAGCCAGGCCTTCAGGTCCTGGCCCTCAATTCCGTATATGAGGTCAATCCCCATATTCCCGAACCCTGCGCGCCTCAGCCCTTCAATGGCCCTGGCCCCATCCTCTGCGCGGTGGTTTCTTCCCAAGAGGGAGAGGACACCATCGTCAAAGGACTGGACCCCCACGTTTACCCGGTTGACACCCGAACCCTTCAGGGCCGCGATCATCTCCCGGGTCAGATCCTGGGGATTGGCTTCAACGGTGACCTCCGGGTCCCGGGTGGCCTTCAGGTGTGATAAGAGATACCCCATGAGCCTTTTCAGCATGCCCGGGTCCAGGGAGGTGGGGGTGCCGCCCCCTACGTAGAGGGTGTCAAAGGGATCGAACCGGTCCCGATACAGGATGATCTCTTCCTTCAGACCCTCCCACCAGAGGGGGATCAGGGAGGGGGAGGGTATGGAGTAGAAGGCGCAGTAGGGGCATTTACTCCGGCAGAAGGGCACATGGATATAAAGACCCGGGGACATGGCTCCCCTACTACCCCACCTCAGACTTGAGCACCGCCACAAAGGCGCTCTGGGGGATGGAGACCGATCCCACCATCTTCATCCGTTTTTTCCCCTTTTTCTGTTTTTCCAGGAGTTTCCGCTTTCTGGTGATATCCCCTCCGTAGCACTTGGCGGTCACGTCTTTTCTGAAAGGGGTGATGGTGGAGCGGGCGATGATGGTGCCCCCTATGGCCCCCTGTATGGCGATCTTGAACAGGTGCCTGGGTATCTCTTCCTTGAGCCGCTTGCAGGTCTGAAGGGCCCTTGGCCTTGCCCCGTCTCTGTGAACGATCTGGGCCAGGGCGTCCACCTTTTCACCGTTCAGGAGGATATCCAGCTTTACCAGGTCACTCTCGCGGTAGTCCAGGAAGTCGTAGTCAAAGGAGCCGTACCCCTGGGTGACCGTCTTGAGATGATCGTAGAAGTCATAGACCACCTCGGCAAGGGGGAGATCGAACTGGATCTCTATCCTCCCCGGTGTAGGGTAGTTGAACCTGGAGTTTACCCCCCTTCGTTCCAGGCA
Organism: Deltaproteobacteria bacterium; assembly: GCA_011051075.1. GTDB lineage: Bacteria > Desulfobacterota > DSM-4660 > Desulfatiglandales > Desulfatiglandaceae > Desulfacyla. Next base: position 4,031 of record DREN01000348.1, read on the forward strand.
CAGCTCCATGACCGCCCCCATATATCGCTCAGGTATCAGGATACTGGCCCTGATATAGGGTTCAAAGGCCTTCTCAATGGTGGCCGGATCGGGATAGTACACGGGATTATCCACAACCACCTCTTCACCGCTGGTGAGGGTGAAGCGGTACTGCACGGTGGGGGCCGTCATGATGATGGACTGAGCGAATTCCCTCTCGAGCCTTTCCTGGAATATCTCCAGGTGGAGAAGGCCTAAGAAGCCGCAGCGGAAACCGAGTCCCAGGGCCGCTGAGGAATCCTTCTGAAAGACCAGGGCCGCATCGTTGAGCCTGTACTTGTCAAGGGCGTCTGACAGGGACCTATATTCATCGGATGCCACGGGATAGACAGAGGCGAAAACCACGGGTTTCACCTCTTTGAAACCGGGAAGGGGTTCGGGCGCCGGATCGGTGTCAAGGGTGATGGTATCCCCTATGCGCGTGTCCCTCACCGTCTTGATACCGGATATGATGTAGCCCACCTCGCCCGTGGAGAGCCGGTTCTTTGGCTCTCTCCGGAGGCGGAAGATCCCGGTCTCCTCTACCCTGTAAACGGCGTTGTTATACATGAGCCTTATCATATCCCCGGGGCGGACACACCCTGAAAAGAGTCTGCAACTGATGATGGTTCCCCGGAAGGGATCGTAGTGGGCGTCGAATATGAGTGCCTTGAGCGGTCCTTCTTCCACCTCCGGCGGTGGGATCTGGTCTATGATGGCCTCCAGCACGTCATCGATCCCTATGCCCTCCTTGGCCGAGCAGAGTATGGCCTGGTCCGAGTCAAGCCCCAGGTCCACCTCGATCTGTTCCCTGACCCTCTCAATATCAGCGGAGGGGAGGTCTATCTTGTTGATTACGGGGATGATCTCCAGGTCATGCTCCATGGCGGCGTAGAGGTTGGCCAAGGTCTGGGCCTCCACCCCCTGGGCCGCGTCGATGAGGAGAAGCACCCCTTCACAGGAGGCCAGGGCCCGCGACACCTCGTAGGAGAAGTCAACGTGGCCAGGGGTATCTATGAGGTTCAGCTCAAAGGCCTCCCCCTTTCGGCTCACGTAGGGGAGGGTTATGGCCTGGCTCTTGATGGTGATCCCCCTCTCCCTTTCTATCTCCATATTGTCCAGGATCTGATCCCTGAAATCCCTCTCCCCCACCAGACCGGCAAACTGGATCAGCCGGTCGGCGAGGGTGGATTTTCCATGGTCAATATGCGCGATAATACTGAAGTTTCGTATGTTTTTCATGGTGTTGTTCACTGAATATCTCTGGACCAGGGGGCTGAATCCAACAGATCGGGTCCATGACGCAACTTTTAACACAACAGAGACAGGCTTGCAAGAGCCGGCTGAAGAGGGCCAGGGAAACGTCAAAGTCGACGCGAATGTGCTGATATCACGCAAGTTGAAGAGAAGGTAATCTCACGCAAAGGCGCGAAGTCGCTAAGCTTTCCCTTTTTTTCTTTGCGTGCTTTTCGCTGAAATTTTAAAGGCCGTCCATACCAACATGATTTCAAGCGGTTTTTGGAGAGGCCTAAAGCATGTTGTACGGGTCAACGTCTGAAACAAGGTGAACGCCTCTGGACCTGAGGGCCTTGAGGGAGGTCTTCTCGACCTCCATGATGAGGTGTCTCAGGAGGGAGGCGCTTCTGCTCTTGATCAACAACTGCCACCTGTGTTTTCCTTTGAGACGGGATATGGGCGCCTCAACAGGGCCTAAGACCTGTATCTCTTTTCCCCTTTCGGGCCATCTGCCCAGGATGGCCCTCAGGTTGGAACTCAAGAGCCTTACCGCTTCCGCCGTCTTCTCCCTGTCCTCACCCTGCAGCCGCAGGCATGCCAGGCTGGAAAAGGGCGGATAGCCCAGGTCCTTTCTGAGCCTGGTTTCCATATCAAAAAAGGACTGGAAATCGTGGGCAACCGCCGAGCGGATCACGTAGTGATCAGGGGTGAAGGTCTGGATAATCACCCGTCCCATTTGATCCCCCCTGCCTGCCCTTCCCGCCACCTGAGAGAGCAGTTGAAAGGTCCTTTCCCCGGCCCTGAAATCCGGAAAGTTCAGGGAGAGGTCGGCAGCTATAACGCCCACCACTGTAACGTGGGGAAAGTCATAGCCCTTTGTGATCATCTGGGTGCCCACTAATATGTCTGTTTCGCGCCTTCCGAACCTGTTGAGAATCTGAAGGGCCGATCCCTTTCTGCGGGTGGAGTCCGCGTCCATTCTGGCGATTCTTGCCCCTGGGAACAGGGTGTTGAGTTCCTGTTCCAGTTTTTCCGTGCCGAAACCGTAGGGTTTGAGGTTGTGGGCCCCGCAGGAAGAGCATGTCACCCTTGTGCCGGAGGTGAAACCGCAGTAGTGGCAGATCAGACGGTTCTCATCAAGGTGAAAGGTAAGGGCCACATCACAGTGGGGGCAGCACACGGAGCGTCCGCATGAACGACACAGGTAGAGACGGTGAAAACCCCTCCTGTTCAAAAAGAGGATTGACTGCCTCCCTTTTTCGAGGTTTTCATGAACGGCCATCCTGAGCCTTGGGCTGAGCATCTCATCCCTGCCGTAGGCATCCTTGACGCCCTTCATGTCCACAATTTCCATGTGAGGCAGGGGCCTTTTTTCAACTCGATGGGGCATGAGAAGGAGATGATACTTCCCCGTTATGCCGTTCTGATACGATTGAACAGATGGGGTTCCTGAACCCAGCACCACCACCGCCCTCTCCATTTCTGCCCTCTTGACGGCCGCGTCCCTGGCCTGGTAGTGGGGAACGCCCCTTGTCTCCTCCTGTACATAGGCTGGATCATGCTCCTCGTCCACGATGATCAATCCCAGGTCGGGGAGGGGGGCGAAGAGGGCCGATCGTGCTCCTATGACGAGATCCACTTCCCCCCGCATCATTCTTATCCACTGGCGGAACCTCTCCCCGGCGCTGAGCCCGCTGTGATAAACCGCGACACGGTCTCCCATGCGTGAACGGAAGACCCCCTCAAGGTACACGGACAGGGATATCTCAGGGGCCATCACTATTGCGCGCCGGCCCGATTTTATGGCGTGTTCCACGACCCGGCAGTAGACCTCGGTCTTGCCGCTTCCCGTTATCCCGTAGAGCAGGAAAGGGGAAAAAAGGCACCTGTTAAGGCCCTGACTGATCTGATCCACGGCGAGTCTCTGGTGTTCGTGGAGGGGATGGGGCCCGAGGGGGGGCAGGATATTCATTCCGCCTTCCCCATGGTGGATCGGGACCGACTGGATCTCAAGGACCCCCTTGCCGGTCCACTTCCTGATTAGGTAGGCGCCGTTGGGGAACCTGGATCTGAGCTCCCCTGACAGGATTGCCTCCGACTGAAAGATCAGTTCCAGGAACTCGAGCTCGTTGGCGGCCTTTGAGGACTCCCCCCTCCTATCAAGTGCGGCTTCAAGATCAAGGCCCTTTTTCGGCCTTATGAATCTCAGTAAACGGGGGCCCGAGTCCATTCCCTTCCTTGTCCGGCTTTCCACGGTTATCCATCCTTTTTCCTGGAAAGTATAGAGCTTTTTGAAGGGCCAGGGGAGCTTTTTGCCCTGGTTATCCTTTAGCCAGGAGAGGATCGCTGTCTCCTCAGAGGTGAAAAGCCTGCCGTGAAGCAGATCCAGCCCCTTTTTTGAGAGGCGC
>DREN01000302.1 GCA_011051075.1 Deltaproteobacteria bacterium
ATGGTCCGGCCCGGCCAGGCCGTGGAAACAGGGGCCATACTCCTTGCCTTCAGGCTATGAGACCCCTCCCTCTTCCTTATCCAGGATCTCCCTCAGCTTCTGCGACAGGGCCTCTATCCTGAAGGGCTTCTGGATAAAGCCGTTGCAGCCCCGATTGAGGATCTCGGTTGCCTGGCCGTTGATGCTGTAGCCACTGGAGAGGAGGACCCTGGCCCCAGGGAAGAGGCCGGGGGGATTTTGCTGGTTGTAGCCTGGGCAGAGAAGGAACGTGCCTTTTTGAACAAAGGCTAATATTCGGACGGCATCTCCTTGAGCTGGGCCAGGGAGAAGACCGGGCCGTCCTTGCATACGTACTGATCACCGATATTGCAGCGGCCGCAGATGCCGATGCCGCACTTCATGCGCATTTCCAGGGAAAGGATGATCCTTTCGGGCGGAAATCCCAGTTTTTCCAGTACCGGCTGGGTAAATTTGATCATGATGGGCGGGCCGCACACGATGGCGATGGCGTTGTCCGCGCTGGTGATCTTCTCCTCTGTAATGGTGGGGACGAAACCTATGTTGTACTTCCAGTCAGGGTCATCGGTCCCGTCCACGGTTATGTGCATGTTAATGTCATCCCGCTTCTCCCATTGGGCCAGTTCGTCCTTGTAAAGGAGCATGCCCGGGGTCCTGGCCCCGTACACCACGGTGATATCCTCAAATCTGGAACGGTTGGCAGGGTCTAACATGTAGATGATGCTGGACCTTAGTGTGGTAAAGGCGAACCCGCCTCCCACGATAACCACGTTCTTCCCCTCCATCTCATCCCACGGGTACCAGTTACCAAGGGGACCCCTGATACCCATCAGATCCCCCTCCTTCATGTTGTGGAGAAAGGTGGTGACCACCCCGGTCTTGTTTACCGTGAAGGTGACAAAGCCCTTCTCGGTCGGTGATGAGGCGATTCCGATGGGGATCTCACCCTTGCCAGCTATGGAGAGTTCTGCAAACTGCCCGGGCGTATAGGTGAATCTGACCTCATCCTCGGGATTCAGGAATACGAATCTGAAGGTCTTCAGGTTCCTGTCCTCGGTTTCCGTGATGATCTTATCTATTCGGACCGGATAGGGTAAGTACGGATTTTCCAATGGAGCTGTCCTCCTGGGTTATTGGTCATCAATTGTTGTTCATACGTCTTTGATCGCTGTTTGACCTATTTGGGAGAAACTTGAAACTCGGGATGCAAGACCTATCATCCAGTATCCCCTCTTAAAAACGGGATCTTCGACCAGTATCCAGCATCCAGTATCCAGTATCCCCGCTAAAGTCGGGATTTCCGCTTCGCTACAACAAGTATCAAGCATAGTTATTCATCAACTTACAAACTTCACGTATATCTATGTTCACCGGACAGTACCTGACGCATCTGCCGCAACCGGAGCATTGAACCCCGTTTTGGTATTTGTCCACGTAGTACTTGAGCTTGTGCATGAAACGCTGGCGCACCCGCTGAAATTTGTTGTTCCTCGGGTTATGGCCCGAGCCGTGAAGGGTAAACAGGGGGAACATGCACGAATCCCAGTTCCTGATCCTGTCCCCCGCCTTTCCAAGGACCTCATCCTGTATGTCAAAACACCAGCAGGTGGGGCAGAGAAAGGTGCAGGTCCCGCAGTTGAGGCAGGCAAAGGCCACCTCCTCCCAGAAGGGGGCGTTGAACAGATCGTTTGTGACCTTTTCCCTGAGCCTGTCCGTGGGTACGGCCGGCCCTGTCTTCCCGGAGGCGGATGCGGCAAGGTCTCCAGCAGCCTTCAGGTCCTGGTCATTGGCCGGCCTCCCACCGGTGATTTTTCCGAGCAGCTCCTCGCCCTTTTGGGTCAGGCCCTTCACCAGAAAGCCCTCCCCCATATGGTAGAGAAGAAGGTCGAGTCCTTCCTGACCAAAGGGTCCTTCTCCAAGCTCTGTGCAGAAGCAGGTTGAGCATGGCTCGTTACACCCGAGCCCCACCAGGGTGGTCGATTCAGCACGCTGTACCCACCATGGATCACGAAACTCCGGGTTGTCGAAGTTCCGCTTCACGATCTGAAATGCGTGGGCGTCGCAGGGCCGTATCCCCACAATGGCCATGGGTGAATAATCCTTGGAAGACTCTTTAAGTACGTTCGCCTCGGGGCTTTCAGGATCCAGGGAGTATTCAAACATGCGCTCAGACTGGGGGTATATGATAGATTTCGGAGACAGCCTGGTGTTCTGGTAGTCGAAGTCTGGGATCTTCCCGTTGTCAAGGGGCATGAAAGTGTGAAAATCCCCGTCCTTCACCGGTACAAAAACCCTGTACGTCTGACTCAGGGCCTTGAGGCCGGCCAGCCACTCTTCCTTGGAGAATATCTTGTCTGTCATGGTAAACCTCTTAAAGTGAGCTAAAGTGCCTAAGATGCCTAAAGTGCCTAAAATTTAGGGGGTTAACGCAGCCGCTCCGCTTATGATCGTGTTGGCCTTTCATTCATTGTAAAAACAGATCCCGGTGTATCCAATCCACAACTTTAGCTCATTTTAGACACTTTAGATCATTTTAGGCACTTACCTTATGAAATCGTTATAATCATCGGGCCGGTACACGTCCAGGGGCGGTCTCTGATCCAGGGTCAGGCCCGCCTCCCACGAGAAGAGATCCAGGCAGTCCTTGTTGAGCTTCTTTGTGAACTGGCGCATGGAGATGCCCATGGGGCAGACCCGCTCACAGGCCCCGCAGTCCGTGCAGCGGCCGGCGCAGTGGTAGGCCCTCAAAAAGTGGAAGGTCATGGTATCCGTCGGGTCACTGCTTTTTCCCACCCACTGGGGTGATGATTCATCAACAAAGCAGGTGGGACAGTAGCACAAGGGGCAGGCGTTCCTGCAGGCATAACAGCGGATGCACCTGGATATGAGCCTGGTAAAAAAGGCCTGCTTCTTCACAGGTTCCATCTCTTCTATCTTTTCCACGTCCGTGAAAGGCTCCACCCCGCTCTGCTCCTCCACCTGCTCGCCTAACATTTCATCGTGTATAACGGGGTTACGGTGGGTGCATATGGCGCAGTTGCTCTGGAGAAATTTGTTCTTTTCAAAGGTCTCTTCAAAATCAGCTCCTTTAACCAAGAATCTGTCCCCCTCTTCTCTGATGTCCAGTATCTCCCGGTACTTGACTGCACGCAAGACCGCCCGGTGATCGATCATTCCCTCGCAGGGAATCCCCACTATGTAGAGCTGGTCCCTTTTGATCTGGTTCTCAACAATATGGGTAACGATGTTTCTTGAGTTGCAGCCGGTGGCCACGATTCCGATCCTGTCGGTCCGTTTGGTAAGGTAGTTGCACAGGTTCAGGGCGCAGAAGCTGTCCCAGTGGAGTTGATCAACCCTGTCTGGATCAGTGATCAGGACCGGTTCATTCATCATGGGCACGGTCCCCTTCCTGTAGCCTATGAACGTATCGATCCTGTCTTCTTTGAGCAGTTTAAGCGCCGTTTCCCTGATCTTTTCAGCATACTTGAGCATTATGCCACCTCAGCTCTCTTCTTGATGAAATATTTGGCCGGGCCAAGGGCCTTTACCTCCGCTGCCACGGTGTTGGCCACGTCAACGAACTTGGTCGCCTCGGCCGACGATATCCAGGAAAAGTGAAGCCTCCCCGGTTCAATCCCGATATGTTCCAGGAGACCCTTCAGGAGGGCGAACTTTCTTCTTGCGTAGTAATTACCTTCCAGGTAATGGCAGTCGCCCGGGTGTCACCCCGACACCCACACACCGTCCGCCCCGTGGCGGAAGGCCGCGAGCACGAACTTTGGGCTTACCCTGGCCGAGCAGGGCACCCGGATAATCCGGAAGTTCGGCGGGTATTGAAAACGGCTTACCCCTGCCAGATCGGCAGCCCCGTAGCTGCACCAGTTGCAGAGAAAGGTGGTGATTCTTGCTTCCCAGTCATTCATTCTCAGTCTCCCGGTTTGTTGTTCTCAAGTTGGCAGTCAATATAGGCGTAAGGCGCAGGGCGTGAGGCCCAAGGCGTAAGGCGCAAGGGGCAGATCCAGCCCCCCAATCATCAAGCCATCGTGCATCCAGTCCCGCCCTGGCGGGATATCCAGCATCCCTACATCTCGTTTATCATTGCCATGATCTGATCCTCCCTGAAGCCTTTAAGGTTCAGGGCACCGGACCGGCAGGATGCCACGCAGAGCCCGCAGCCCTTGCACAGGATCGGGTTGACCTCGGCCCTGCCTGAAAACGGGCCTTCCTCCATGGGAGAAGGGGCGGAGTATGGACAGACCTCAACACATACCCCGCAACTGCTGCAAAGGACCGGATCCACCTGTGCTATGGTGCCGCTTACCTGTATTTTCAGCCTGGCCAGCAGGGTCACGGCCCTGGAGGCGGCGGCCTGTGCCTGGGCCACCGACTCATCAATGGGCTTCGGGTAGTGGGCCAAGCCGCAGAGGAACACGCCGTCTGTGGCGAATTCAGAGGGGCCTAATTTGGCGTGGGCCTCAACAAAGAAGCCGTCTTCGTTCATGGGTACCTTGAAGAACTGGGCCAGTTTTTCATCCCTGTGGGGGATTATGCTGGTGGCCAGGGAAACCATGTCCGCGTTCAGCAGGACCGGCCTGCCCAAGATATGGTCCTTCACCTCAATCTGGAGGTGATCCTTCATGGGCTTGATCCGCGGCTTCTGATCCATTGAGTAGCGGATGAATATGACCCCGGCCCTGCGGGCCTCCCTGTACAGGTATTCCCGCTCACCGTAGGTCCTGATGTCACGGTAGAGTATGTAAACGTTCATCCCGGGATTCAGTTTCTTCAGGTGAAGGGCGCTTTCAATGGAGTGGGTGCAGCAGACCCTGGAGCAGTAGGGACGCTCCGGTTCCCTGGATCCCACGCACTGTATAAAGACCGCGGTTCCCAGTTCTTTAAGGGATGGATCATCATTAATGAGCTTCTGGTCAAGCTCCAAGTGGGTCAGGACTCTCGGGTCGTTGCCGTACAGGTATTCATCCGGCTTGAACTCAGCGGCCCCCGTGGCAATGAGCGCGATACCGTGCTCCACAATCTCATCCTTTTCTCCGGAGGTCAGGGTGGTCTTGAAGTTCCCTACAAAACCCTCCACGGTGGTGAGCTCCGTATCGAGGCGCACATCGATATTGGGGTTCGATTGAACCCTCTTTATGAGTTCTGAAAGGTGCTTCTGAACATCCTCACCCCTCCAGGTTCTGAAAAGGCTTTGGGCCTGGCCCCCCAGGACCGTGGATCGTTCCACAAGGCAGACCTCATATCCCTGGGATGCCAGGGATTCGGCCGCGGCCATTCCCGATATGCCTCCCCCGATCACAAGGGCCTTCTGGTTGACGGACACCTCTGCCTCTTCAAGGGGCTCCATCAGGGCCACCTTGGCAACGGCCATTCTCACCAGGTCCTTTGCCTTTTCAGTGGCCAGTTCGGGATTATCCTTATGGACCCAGGAGTCCTGGTTGCGGATATTGGTCATCTCGAAGAGATATTTGTTCAGGCCCGCGTTTATCAGGGTCTCCTGGAAAAGCGGTTCATGGGTCTTGGGTGTGCAGGCCGCAACCACAATCCGGTTAAGGTTATTCTCCCTGATCACCTCTGTTATCTTGTCCTGGGTGTCCTGAGAGCAGGAGTAGAGGTTGTCGCCCACGAACTCCACGTAGGGCAGGGATGCGGCATAGTCCCTGACCCCCTCCACATCCACCACACCGCTGATGTTGATACCGCAGTGACACACGAATACACCGATGCGCGGAGGTTCTCCCTTGATGTTCAGTTCTTCGGGTACGGTTTTGGTCCTGGTCAGTGTATTCCTGGCGTCGCTTAAGAGGCCCCCCGCCTCTGCGGCCGCTGAGCTGGCCTCTATAACGGACTGGGGGATATCTTTGGGACCGGCAAAGGCGCCGCACACGTAGATCCCCTTCCTGGATGTTTCTACGGGATGAAAGGAAGGGGTCTGGCAGAACCTCCCCTCGGTGAGTGCTATATCCAGGTTGTTGGCCAGCCCCACCACCTCTTGTGAGGTTTGAAGCCCCACTGAAAGAACTACCAGGTCAAAAACCTCTTCTAAGGCCTTCCCCTCCTCGTTGGCGTACTTCATTATTACATCATCACTACCGTCCGCCGGGTCGATGGTGTGAACCCTTGACCGGATAAAACGAACACCATGTTTTTCCCTGGCATCCTCGTAGTACCGCTCAAAGTCCTTTCCATGGGTCCTCATGTCCATGAAGAAGATGGAACAGTCCAGGTCGCTCGCCGCATGTTCCTTAGCAATAACCGCCTCCTTGATGGCGTACATGCAGCAGGCGGAGGAGCAGAAACCGTTATCGCACCGGTTGATATCTCTGGATCCCACACACTGGAGCCATGCGATTTTTCGGGGCTCCTTCTGGTCCGATGGACGTACCAGATGCCCCATGGTGGGTCCCGATGCCGAGAGGATCCTCTCAAATTCCATGGAGGTGATGACGTTGGGGAGTTTTGTGTAGTTGTAGGTCTCGAACTTTGACGGGTCAAAGGGCTCAAACCCCGGCGCCAGTATGACGGCGCCCGCCTCCAGTTCAAGGGTTTCAGGTTGCTGTGTGTGGGTTTCCAGGGTGACCGCATCAGCGCCGCAGGCCTCCACGCACTGAAAACATTCACAGCAGTACCCGCAGTTCAGACACCGGTCAGCCTCTTCCCTGCCGATCTCCTCTGTATAACCTAACTCCACCTCCTGGAAATTCCCGGTCCTTTCGGCCAGAGGGAGTTCAGGCATACCGGCCCTCGGTTTCTTTGCTACGTCTTCCGGAACAGGACGATACACTGGATTTTCCCTTGTAACAGGGGTCCGGCCTTCAGCCAAATCACGTCCATCAAGGTATCTCAGGATCGATTCCGCCGCCTCCTTACCCGCTGCGATGGCGCCTATGGCCACCCACGGACCGGTCTGGAGATCGCCGCCGGCAAATACCCCTTCACGGCCGGTCTCATAGGTCACCGGATCCACCTCGGCGGTCCCCCATCTGGAGAAGCTCAGGTCAGCCACGTCTTCCAGGGCCGAAAGGTCGGGTCTCTGCCCTATGGCGGGGATCAACTGATCGATCTCAATATCATACTCACTCCCGGGGATCGGGACCGGGCGCCTCCTCCCCGAGGAATCGGGTTCGCCTAATTCCATGCGTATGCAGCGTACTCCTGTTATACGGCCGTCCCTGACCAAGGCCTCCTGGGGGGCGGACAGGTACGTGATCTTCACCCCTTCGGCCTCTGCGGCCTGGATCTCCTCCTCCCAGGCGGGCATCTCAGCGCGGGTTCGGCGGTATAGGATCGTTACCTCTTCAGCGCCCAACCTGACGGCGGAGCGGGAAACGTCAATGGCAACGTTGCCTCCTCCAATGATTGCCACTTTCTTCCCGACCTCGGCCTTTCCTTTGAGGTTTACCTCCCTGAGGAAATCCACCCCCTGGCGAACGCCTTTGGCCTTTTCGCCGGGGACACCTAATTCAATACCTTTATGGGCCCCAAGGGCCAGGTAAACGGCCCGGTAGCCGTCGTTGAGAAGATCGTCCACGGTCAAATCCGGGCCCAGGGGCGTATTGGTCCTTATCTCAACGCCAAGGTTGGTGATCACCTGGATCTCCTGGTCCAGGATCTCCCCTGGAAGACGGTGG
>DREN01000301.1 GCA_011051075.1 Deltaproteobacteria bacterium
CGGGTGGAAGGTACTTTCGGCCTGGGTGTTATTCACAGGCGCTGTCCCGGTGAGATTGTGGCGGCCAGAAGGGGAAGCCCAATGATTATCGGGGTAAGTGATGAGGGGCATTTTATCGCCTCGGATGTAGCCGCAATGGTCAGGTATACCAACAAGGTGGTGCACCTGGAGGAAAATGAGGTGGCCACGGTCAGATCGGATGATTTCTCCATATCCACTGCCCAGGCCAAACCTGTAAGGAGAAGCACCGAGACAGTGGAGTGGCGGGCCGAAGATGCAGAGCTGAACGGGTTTCCCCACTTTATGCTTAAAGAGATATATGAGCAGCCCATGACCATCATGAACGCCATAAGGGGAAGGCTTGAGACTGGGGAGGGGGTGCCCAAGCTTGGCGGGATCATGCCCGTGTGGGACAGGCTCAAGGAGTGCAGACACATGGTCCTGGTGGCCTGCGGCACATCTTATTATGCAGCATCTGTGGGAAAGTATATCTTCGAGAGACTCACGGAGATAGATATAGATGTGGGTCTGGCCTCGGAGTTCCGTTACAGGAAGCTGAACTTCCCTTCCAACACCTTTGTTGTGGCTATAAGCCAGTCCGGGGAGACCGCCGACACCCTGGCGGCCATCAGGGAGGCCAAAAGAAAGGGTGCGAGCCTCATAGGGATTATAAACGTGGTGGGAAGCTCCATCTCCAGGGAGACAGACGCGGGCATCTATAACCACGCCGGACCTGAGATAGGCGTGGCCTCAACCAAGAACTTTACCTCTCAACTCACAACGCTTACCCTCCTGGCGCTCCTCCTGGGACGGCACCAGAGGCTCTCTCTCACAGAGGGGATTCAGGCCATCAGGGCGCTTGAGGAGCTGCCGGGGATTATCGAAAAGGTGCTGGCCCAGTCCAACCACATCGAGGCCATCTCAGAGAAGTACCATGGGTGCAGCAACTGGCTGTTTTTGGGGAGGAAGTATAACTACCCCATTGCCCTTGAAGGGGCGCTCAAGCTCAAGGAGGTCTCCTACATCCATGCTGAAGGGTATGCGGCCGGTGAGATGAAGCACGGACCCATCGCCCTGATAAACCCCCAGATGCCCACGGTGGCCATAATCCCGCGTGATGAGATGCATGAAAAGATGCTCAGCAATATCCACGAGATCAAGAGCCGCAAGGGGCCGGTAATAGCCATTGCCACCGAGGGTGACGAGAAGGTGAGAGAGGTGGCCGACGATATCATAGAGATCCCCCCGGTGCTTGATTTTCTTAACCCCATCCCGGCGGTGGTGGCCTGCCAGCTTCTGGCCTACTACTGTGCCAAATTCCTGAACCGGGACATAGATAAACCGAGGAACCTGGCTAAAAGCGTGACCGTCGAGTAGATGGGGCAGGGCTCCGTCATGCTTGCTGATAACAGCTTGAAATCATGTTGGTATGGACGGCCTTTAAAATTCTCGCGCAAAGCCGCAAGGCACGCAAAGAACAAAAGGAAAAGCTTAGCGACTTTGCGTCTTTGCGTGAGATTACCTTCTCTTCAACTTGCGTGATATCAGCACATTCGCGTCGACTTTGACGTTTCCCTGGTAGATGGCGGGCCCGGTATTGTGGAATCATACAATCATGTGCTATTGTCCCCGGATATGCTACATAAATGTATCTTATTATTCCCTCCTTTCAGTGTGGAAAATAGGTAACCAGCTTAAACCAAAGGTGTTTTCGGTAATTCCACTGGGTTGGCACCAGGATTGCAGATGGTTGATCGCGAAACAGTTAAAGCAGGAGCCGGGATTAATCAATAAAGATGAGGAGGTTTTGAAATGGAGTGTCGAACCACGGAAGACGTGCGAAAGATTGTAAAGGATCAGGATATCAGTTTTGTCCAGTACTGGTTCACCGACGTGTTAGGTGTGTTGAAGAGCTTTGCCATCACCCCGTCGGAGCTGGAGGAAGGGCTCACAGAGGGGATGGGGTTTGACGGGTCGTCCATCGAGGGGTTTGCCAGGATCCATGAGAGCGATATGATCGCTAAACCGGATCCCACCACATTCCAGCTTGTACCCTGGTCGGCCGGAGACCGGCCCGTAGCCCGGATGTTCTGCGATATCCTGAACCCAGACGGAACGTCCTACGAGGGAGACCCCCGTTACGTGCTCAAACGGCTCCTGAAAAGGGTTGCCGATGATGGCTATACCTTCTACGTGGGCCCTGAGCTTGAGTACTTCTACTTCAAGGACCATACCTGCACCGAATTCCTTGACGCCGGTGGATACTTCGATTCCAGGCCCCTGGACCTGGCAGGCACCCTCAGGAGGGAGACCATCTTTGCCATGCAGGATATGGGTATTCAGGTGGAGTACAGCCACCACGAGGTCGCGCCCAGCCAGCACGAAATAGACCTCCGCTATGACGAAGGCCTCAAGATGGCCGACAAGACCATGACCTACCGCCTGGTGGTAAAGGAGATAGCCAGGCAGCACAACGTATACGCCACCTTTATGCCCAAGCCTGTGTTCGGAGAGAACGGGAGCGGCATGCACGTGCACCAGTCCCTTTTCAAGGGGAGCAGGAACGCGTTTTATGATCCCGATGACGAGTATAACCTTTCCGACACAGCCAAGCACTATATTGCGGGGCTGTTACGCCATGCCCCGGAGATCGCTGCCGTGACCAACCAGTGGGTGAATTCGTACAAACGCCTGGTCCCCGGTTATGAGGCCCCTGTGTACGTGTCCTGGGCCAGGAGAAACCGCTCTGCCATGATCAGGGTTCCCATGTACAAGCCTGGAAAAGAGGCTGCCACACGCATCGAGTTCAGGTCCCCTGATCCGGCCTGCAACCCCTATCTGGCATTTGCCGTGATGTTAGGGGCCGGTCTGGAAGGGATTGAGAAGAAGTACGAACTGCCCGATCCCATTGAAGAGGATATCTTTGAGATGAATCCGGCCGAACGCAAGGCCCACGGTATCACGGACCTGCCAGGCAACCTCTACGCTGCCATCCTGGAGGCTGAGAAGAGCGAGCTGGTGAAAAAGGTCCTGGGCGAGCATATCTTTGATAAGTTCATTGAAAACAAGAAGATCGAATGGGATGATTACAGGACCCACGTAAGCCAGTACGAGCTTGACAGGTATCTGCCCAGACTGTAGGAGAGGAAAGGGGGACTCAAAACCATGAAAGATGAAACAATGACCGCCATAGGCCAGAACCTGTTCGGTTTTCAGTCGGCGCTCAAAGAGGCAGGATCGAGCCTCGAGGAATACCTGGACAGGTATTATTACAGCAAGTGGACAGGGGATGTGCTGTACGCTGCCATGGCCCTTCGAACGACCTTTATTACTGCCATGCACCAGTTTTTGGCAGATGAGGGCCTTTTCAACCTGGAACGGGTTCAGATGAGTCCTGTGACTGACCCATTAGCGCACGATGTTGAACATACACCCAACATCCGTTACAAGGGCCAGCGTTATGTGATGACCCACAGCATGATCTATTCCAAATTCCTGGCATGTCTGAACCCCAGGATCAGAGGAGTGTTTGTGGATTCACCCAACATAAGGCTTGAAATCGAGAGCCCCGATCGAAGTCAGAGGGGAAAGTACCTTATTGACTTCAGCCAAATGGACGTGGAGGTACGCAGAAACCGCGGCATAGACCTCGAGGCCTATCTGAAAGAACCTGACACGGTCAGGGAGATCCTCATGGAGGATATGGAAAAGGGTTTGGACCTGTTTGAGCGGATGATTGTTCATGCCATGACCCTTATGGTGGAGAAGAATGAGGATGAGTTGAAGGCCTTGGGAGTGGCCATAGAGATACCTGCCCAGCCTTTCCCCCGCTTCAGGTGCGACGAGGCAAAGAAGAGATATGGCCGTGGATATGAGGTGAAGATAGGAGAGGAGATTAAAGAGCAGTTCTTCTGGATCACGGGACTTTTGAGGGAGAACTACGATCTGGTCTATCCCTACCTGAGGCCGGAGGGGAAGGTATCCCTTTCAGAGGTTACCTCGGACATGATCTACAACTACGATATCTGCGCCAAGAGCATTATAAGGGACACGGGAAAACAGACCCCTGCAGTGGAGATCCTCTCAGGGGCCGTGCGTGAGTGGCTTTATGAGGCCATTGTTGAAAGATTGCTCGATAACGGCATCATTCCTGCAAGACCGGTGATTTTTGAGGGAAACATTAAGAACATAGATGAGTTGGGTGGTTACGGCCCCTTTCTGCTTATGGCTGCCAAGAGGGATGATAAGGACAAACCGGCGTTCCCTGAGACCTACGGGGGCGGCATAGGGGTGGAGAGGACCCTCTACGCCATCTTAAGGGGCCCCCAGCTTGACAAGGTGGATGACATTACCTGCTTCGGAAAAAATCCGGACAGCCACCAGATTTACATGTTTTGATCCAGCGCGGTTCACCCGAGTGAGGCACCTGTTGGTGTGACTTTCCAGCCGGGAGGATGATGTTTCACAGGGGCCTCAGTTCAGTTGCGGCCCTGAAGCCGCTCTCACAGCGACAGCAGTGCCCCCTGATTTTATGGCGTTGCATCTGGAAAAAAAGCGAAAAGGCGATTGCCGCCTTTTCGCTTTTTTGCAACCTGTGCGGTTGCCCTTAATCCGTGGGGGGCCTCCCGCCACGGGCGGGATAGATCCCGTATCCACAATGGCTGAGGTCTAACCGCACAGGTCGTTTTTTTGTGTTGAAGACCCGGAGCAAATAATGCACGATAGATGACCACGAATCAAAGGTGGGTGGAGCAGGATTGGGAAAGGTCAGGGGGATTGAAAGGTTGGTTCGATGATCGCTATAGTTGACTACAGGGCGGGAAACCTGAGGAGCGTTGAGCGCGCCCTCAGGAAGATAGGGTTTGACTGTTGCATAACATCAGACGGTGAGGAGATCCTGGGCGCAGAAAGGGTGGTTTTTCCAGGGGTGGGCGCCGCGGGAAGGGCCATGGCGAATCTCAAAGAGCAGGGTCTGGACCGGGTTTTGAGGCAGGTCTTTGAAAACGGCCGACCGTTCCTGGGGATCTGCATCGGGGCCCAGATCATCCTTGAGAGGAGTGAGGAAGACAACGCCTCGTGCCTGGCCCTGGTGCCGGGAGAGGTCAGGGCCTTTTCCTCTTCCCTTGTTTCAGGAGACCATGGCCACCTGAAAATACCACATATGGGCTGGAACGGTCTGGAAAGGGTGAAGGAGCATCCTGTCCTGAGGGGGATAGAACCCATGGATGAGTTCTACTTTGTCCACTCCTACTATCCCGTGCCCGCCTCTGAATCCCATGTGATCGCCTATGCCGGATACGGGATCAGGTTCCCCTCCATAATCGGGACCAGGAACCTCATTGCCATGCAGTTTCATCTGGAAAAGAGCGGTGCCCCCGGCCTGAGGATTCTGAAAAATTTCTGCCAATGGGACGGTAAGACATGCTGAGCAAGCGGATCATACCCTGCCTTGACGTGAGGGAGGGATGCACTACCAAGGGTATCAAGTTCAAGCAGAACGTGGATATTGGCGACCCTGTTGAAATGGGGAGATACTACTACGAGGAGGGGGCAGACGAGATAGTGTTCTACGACATAACCGCCTCGAACGAGAAGCGCGATATCATGATAGACGTGGTGAGCAGGGTGGCCGGTGATATCTTCATCCCCTTTTCCGTGGGCGGAGGCATAAGGACCCTGGACGATATGAGGAGGGTTCTTCTGGCAGGGGCTGAAAAGGTCAGCGTGAACTCCGCTGCCATCAGGGACCCGGAGATCATCTCCAAAGGGGCCCGGGCCTTTGGAAGCCAGTGTATTGTGTTGGGTATGGATGTGAAGAAGGTCACCCCGTCAGACGCCGTTCCAAGCGGTTATGAGATGGTGATCAACGGGGGGAGGACCTATACGGGGATCGACGCCCTAAAGTGGGCCCAAAAGGGTGAGGCCCTGGGGGCAGGGGAGATCTGCCTCAACTCCATTGACGCTGACGGGACCCTGGACGGCTATGAGTTGACATTAACCGCTCTGATTTCGGAAAACGTGAATATCCCGGTCATTGCCTCGGGTGGGGCCGGCAATATCGACCATATCTACCAGGTGCTCACCAGGGGCAGGGCCGATGCCGCCCTTGTTGCCTCGATCATCCACTATGGAACCTGCACCATCAGGGAGATCAAAGAGGATCTTCATGCCAGGGGAGTTAAAGTCCGTATGAGCTGGTGAACGGAGTTCATGAATCCCTGCCCGCGATTATCTGTTGATGATCGTGTGGCCGCGTGCTATAGCCTTTAAGATAATCTTTTTGGGGTACACCTAATCCGTTGTCATAACTGGCTTCTGGATACTGGTTTCTGGATGCTGGATGCTGGATATAGGCCTACAGAAAAACATTTTGCGGTTGTTGTGATCCTCCCCGGAAATGAATAAAGGTGGCAGTTGTGTTGCGATACTTGAAACTGGAAACTTGAAACTTGAGAAGAATTGACAATTCAGGAGGTTATCAAGTTTCCAATTTCCAATTTTTTGCAGTTCCACAGGAAAAATCTCTTCGGAGACCGCACATCAAAAACCCCAAAAACATTATCTTAAAGGCTATATCTATAAAGAATCACCCTTTTTTCATCTTTTCATCAAGGATTCAGCATCAATCAGATAACACCTCTACGGAACGGACGATTTTGAGTTGCGGAATAGCTGCCCCAAAATATTTTTCCATAATAGTATGGAAGGGATCGGCGGGAGTAGAGACATGAAGGCCCTTTTGGCATTAGAGGACGGAACACTGTTTTACGGCAGATCCTTTACCGGCCCGGGGGAGACGGTTGGTGAGGTGGTTTTCAACACCAGCATGTCAGGTTATCAGGAGATACTGACCGATCCGTCCTACTGCGGCCAGATGGTGACCATGACCTACCCCCTCATCGGTACCTACGGGGTTAATGGCGAGGATGTTGAGTCAGACAGGATTCAGGTCAGGGCCTTCATAGTGAAAGAATATCAGGAGTTTCCCAGTAATTACAGGTCCAAGGGGTCCCTGGCCGATTATCTGAAGGCCAACGGCATTCCCGGAGTTGAAGGGATCGACACCAGAGCACTCACCAGACATATCAGGCTTCAGGGGGCCATGAAGGCGGCCCTTTCCACAGAGGACCTGGACCCTGATTCCCTGACCCAAAGGGCCAGACAGGCCCCTGATATGGTGGGCAGGGACCTGGTGAAGGAGGTTACCTGTGATCTCCCCCTCTTATGGCAGAACGGACGGCCCGAGAGGCTTGAACAGGGACTTGAAGGATTCCAGTGGCCGGATGTCCCGGGCCGTTTTCGTGTGGTGGCCATGGACTTTGGGGTAAAGTACAACATCCTCAGGTCACTGAAGGAGAGGGGGTGTACCCTCCTTGTCGTGCCTGCGGGAACAGATACCGAGACCATTGACAGCCTCGATCCTGACGGACTCTTCCTGAGCAACGGCCCGGGGGATCCGGCGGCGGTCACCTACGCCGTGGACACCATCCGTGGTCAGATGGGAAGGAGACCTATCTTCGGCATATGCCTTGGCCACCAGTTGTTAGGACTTGCCCAGGGGGGCAGCACCTTTAAGCTCAAGTTCGGGCACCGGGGTGGAAACCAGCCTGTAAAGGATCTGAAGACCGGCAGGGTTGAGATCACTTCGCAGAACCACGGGTTC
>DREN01000371.1 GCA_011051075.1 Deltaproteobacteria bacterium
CCCTGTCCTTACCGCCTCAGGGACATTCGGTTATGGCCATGAATATGCCCCCCTGATGGATATGAACCTCTTAGGAGGCATCGTGGTCAAGGGGATCTCCCTCTTGCCGCGCCAGGGGAACCCTCCTCCCAGGATCGTGGAGACCCCGTGCGGCATGCTCAACGCCATTGGCCTTGCCAACGTGGGTCTGGAAAGCTTTCTCAAGGAAAAACTCCCCTATCTTCAGCGACTCAACACGGCGGTTATTGTGAATATCTACGGCCACACCGTAGAGGAGTATGGGGCAGTGGCCTCCGGTCTCAGGGGGGTTGAGGGGGTCTCAGCCATTGAGGTGAACATCTCCTGCCCCAACGTTGACCAGGGTGGAATGGCCTTTGGCACCGATCCCCGCACCTCTGCCATGGTTACGGAACGTGTGCTCAGGGAGGCTGACAGGCCCGTCATAGTAAAGCTCTCCCCCAACGTGACCGATATCAGGGAGATAGCGCTTGCGGTGGAGGGCGCGGGGGCACACGCCATATCCCTCATAAATACCCTCACCGGGATGACCGTAGATATTGAAAGGCGTGTACCTGTCCTGGCCAATATCTGGGGGGGGCTGTCAGGCCCGGCCATCCGGCCTGTGGCGCTGTTCATGGTGCACAGGGTGGTCAGCGCGGTGAAGATACCGGTAATAGGGATCGGGGGTATTGTTAACTACCGGGATGCCCTTGAATTCCTCATAGCCGGGGCCAGGGCCGTCCAGACAGGCACTGCTAATTTTGTCAATCCGAGGGCATCCCTTGATATTGTAGAGGGCCTGAGGACCTTCTTAAGGGACAGGGGGATTGAAAGGATACAGGATCTTATCGGCACTCTGAGGTTGTAGCCGTTTACGCCTGCCGGTTCCCTTATACCCAATGTCACTTACTTAAGCCCGCTGCTATAGACTTCCAGATAAAGATTTTGGACTGCGTTATCGGTCGGAATCGTCGACGACGTACTATGGGTACGACTTACTCCGATTCCTCCCTCTGGCCTTGCCAAGATCATTATCTGAAACTCTATATATCTGTGAGAGCGGCTTCCAGGCCGCCATTAAAACTCCGCCCACAGGGAGATAGGCAATCGATGGACTTGATTATCCTGGGATCGGGGACGGCCATACCCCTTGGCGACAGGGGGTCGCCCGGCCTTGTCATGCTAATTGAGAAGGCCCCGGTCCTGTTCGACATGGGACCTGGGACCCTGCGTCAACTCATGAGGGTGGGTGTTGACTATGAGAAGATTGAGCGGATTTTTCTCACCCATTTTCATCCCGACCATACGGCCGATCTCATCCATTTCCTCTTTGCCTCCAGGAACCCGGGTGTACTGAAGAGGAGGCGGCCCTTTGTAGTTGCCGGCCCTGTGGGCGTGACAGACCTGGTTTCAGCCCTTGATAAGGCCTACCACGGATGGCTGAGCCTTCCTCCCCGGATCATGGAGATTGAGGAGGTTCGTCCAGGTGGCATCAGAGATTACGGATCCTTCATTGTTACTGCGGCTCCCACCCAGCATTCCATGAACAGCCTCGCCTATCGTGTAGAGGACTCCTTTGGAAGGACGGTGGTATATTCGGGGGATACGGGTTTCTGCGAAGAAGTGGTGGACCTGGCCAGGGGGGCCCATCTCCTGATCCTGGAGTGTTCCTTCCCCGATGGCGCAGAGGTTCAGGGCCACCTCACACCATCTCTGGCCGGACGTATCGCCACTCTTGCCGGGGTCAAGCGCCTGGTGCTGACACACTTCTACCCCCAGTGCCTGCAAAGCGATATCGTTTCTCAGTGTCGGAAATCATACGGGGGGGAGCTGATCCTGGGACGGGACCTGCTCAGGATCGGGGTATGATGGATTGATGGTTGAAGAACAGGCAGAGCGCCTGGAGTACCGCCAGATTACCCATCCGGGTGCGCTCCATTGCCCCCCTATTTTGTCCTGTCAATTATGTGCCGGCTCAGTACGACGAGGTCTCTTTTTGTCGGGGAGTCGGAGAACAGGTCCAGCGATTCAACGGCCTTGTCCACATGGGCTCTGGCCTCTTCCAGGACACGTTCAATGGCACCCGTATTCCTCACAAGGTCCATTACGTATCGAATATCCTCTTCTGCGTGCCCATGGTCCCGGAAGAGACCTTTAAGCCTTTTTTGCTCTTTTGTTTCAAGCTGTTCAAGGGTATATATAAGGGGAAGGGTGACCTTTCCTTCCCTCAGATCCTTGCCTACCGGTTTGCCAAAGACCTCCCTGGTCGATGTATAGTCAAGCAGGTCGTCTATGAGCTGAAAAGCGATTCCTGCGCTCAGTCCGAACCGGGCAAGGGACTCGGTTGTCTCCCTGTCAGCCCCTGAAATGATAGCCCCGCAGGTACAGGCCGTGGACATAAGCATGGCCGTTTTTGCCGTTATAATCTCCATGTAGAGGTCCCTGTCCATGTACCAGTTATCCGTATTGACCAGCTCCAGGATCTGCCCTTCGGTCATCTGAATTACGGTGTCGGCGATCTTTTCCAGAAAGGGGACACTTCCAGTGCCTGTGGCTATGGCCATGGCCTTTGAAAACAGGAAATCCCCCTCGAGCACGGCCGCGTGGCTTCCCCATATCTGGTTGGCCGAAGGCCGGTTCCTTCTCAGCTCGGCATTGTCAAGCACGTCGTCGTGGAGGAGCGAGGCGGTATGTATGTATTCGAAGATAGTTGAGAGATGGTACCGGTCATCCTGCCGGTAGTGGCAGAGTTCGCAGGAGAGGATAAAGATCAGGGGCCTGAGCCTCTTGCCGTTTCCCAGCAGGGCATGTCTTCCGATCTCCTCCACAACAGGGACCCGGGAGTTGAACACCTTGTAAAGTTCCTCGTTGATGAGATCAAAATGATCTTTGAACTGCGCTAAATTTACCTCTGATCTGCCCGAATCCATTTTGTACGGCGATTTCCTTCCTGTTGGGTGATGTACAGCCTTTTTTCACGCAGGATGATAGATTACATTTAACGATTTTACAAGCCATATTACGGTGAAATTCCAGATTCCAGTGCTCAAATGCAGGCAAGTCGGCTCTTTTGAGTCAGGGTCGCTATGATTCATTTGATCCCTGTTAAGCGCGATAGAGTTTTTGGAGCCCTGGATATCCATGTTCACACGATCCTCCCCACCAGGTCGTAGGTGTGGGCCTCTGTGATCTCCACGGGCATTATCTCTCCGATTATCCCGTTACCATCGTTTATGAGGACCCTTGTGTCCACGTCCGGGGCCATCTGGGCTGTCCTGCCGGTCAGAAGAAGCTCGGTTTCAGGGCTTTCCCCCTCGATGAGCACAGGCTGGCAGGAGCCTATCTTCTGCTGATTCCTTTTTTCTGAAATCGCCGCCTGAACGGTCATGATCGTGGCCTGTCTCTTAAGCGCCGTGTCTTTATCAACCGTTGGCCCAAGTCTTGCCGCGGCCGTGCCCTTTTCAGGGCTGAACACAAAGACCCCCAGATGATCGAACTCCACTTTCCTTACAAAATCGTAGAGTTCTCCGAACGCCTTGTCAGTCTCTCCTGGAAATCCCACCATCAGGGTGGTTCGAACGCTTATCCGTCTCCTCGTGCGCCTTATCCTCTCCATCAGTTCAAGGGGAGACTCCCTGACAGGCCCCCGCCCCATGGACAGCAGAATCTCGCGGTTAACATGCTGAAACGGGATATCCAGATAGGGACAGATGGCCTCTTCCCGGTCAATCAGATCCAGGAGACGCTCCGTGATGTTGTGGGGGTGAAGGTACAGGAGCCTTATCCATCTTATTCCTTCAACCTTGACAAGGTCCTCTAGGAGGTCTTCCAGGCGGGTCTTGGGGTTGAGATCCTGCCCGTAACGGCTGGTATCCTGTGCGATCAGGTTGATCTCTCTCACCCCGCCAGAGGCCATATCCTCTGCCTCCCTTATCAGGGATTCAGGCCTGCGGCTGCGGAAAGGTCCTCGCAAGGCCGGTATGATACAGTAGGAGCATCTGTGTGAGCAGCCCTCGGCGACCCTGAGATAGGCGGTGTAAAAGGGCGTTCCCCGGATCCTTGGCAGGCGATGGTCAGGCAGGAAGTCGGGTCTTGAGATGAATAACGGGACAGGCTCGGTTTTTGTGTCTTTGGATAGGATATGGGCAATGCGCCGGATCTCCCCCGTGCCAAGCCAGCCGTCCACCTCTGGGATCTCCCTTTTCAGCTTATAACCGTAGCGCTGAACAAAGCACCCCGCTACCACAAGCCTCCCTATCTTTCCCTCGGCCTTGAGACGGGCGGTCTCAAGGATGGTGTCAACGGCCTCCTGGCAGGCACTTTCAAGAAAACCGCAGGTGTTGATCACCACCAGATCGGCCTCCTCCACCGCAGATGCCAGAGAAAAGCCTCTTGCGTGGAGGATGCCTAAGATATGCTCGCTGTCCACCAGGTTCTTTGCACAGCCCAGACTGATCAGAAATACCTTTTCGCGTCCTGCCATGAAGATTCCCGGGTTGTCGTTGGGCGTTCATGCCTAACATCTCAAAAAGACAGGGCACCGGGATTTGCCGGAACCGGCACAGGAGATTTGCCCGAAAAGGAATATACCTCTTGGGAGCAGCTCTGACCGGCGCCGATTCCTGAAGAAGGCCCTTTGCTCGAAACGGTAAAGGAGTCTCATCTGCAGCTCTAAGTCTTTTACGCCTACTCAGATGAACAGGCAAAGGGGAGCGCTATTATGAGCCACGTTTAACTGGATATTCCTTTCCGGACAAACCCCCTGTGCCTCCTCGGCGGTCTTGCCGGTACGGAGGCGTAATAAAAGGGCAGCGCGCCTGGGTTTTTGAGAAGATACGTGCACGTATAATAACAGCACGGGGGGAAAAGCTCAACCACCGCTCCGACTCAAAAAGGATTGACAGAGGCTGTCGATCATACTATCGTAGTATGAAATGCTATCGATGGAGGTTTTGACATGCAAACCGTAACCGTGTCCCCCAAGTTTCAGGTAGTTATACCGAAGGTAGTCAGGGAGGTATTAGGCCTCCGTCCCGGGCAGAAGATGCAGATTGTGGAGTACAGCGGGCGAATCGAACTGATCCCGGAACGGGATATCAGAGAGCTTCGCGGATTCCTCAAAGGCATGGACACTCAATTCCAGCGCGAGGAAGACAGGATATGAATATCGTGGATTCTTCAGGATGGCTGGCGTACTTTGCGGACGAGCCCAATGCCGAGCATTTCCTGGAACCTTTGAGAGATACGGCTTCGCTCATTGTCCCCGCGGTAATCGTATATGAGGTTTTCAAGGTGGTTCTCAGAGAGTCCAGCGAGAGCAAGGCCTTCCAGGCGGCCGCTGCCATGCAGAAGGGCAGGGTCGTGGATTTGACCGCCTCTGTGGCCATTGGCGCCGCGAAAATCAGTCTGGAGTACAGGATTCCAATGGCCGACAGTATCATTCTGGCAACGGCAAAACAGTTCGAGGCAACCATCTGGACCCAGGATTCACATTTCGAGGATATGGAAGGGGTAAGGTATTTCCCGATAAACGTATGAAGATGCAAAGGCTGTGTGCATCAGCCCGCGATTTCAAGGCGGTTGCCTATGGAAGGGACGGGGAGAAGGTCCAGGCGGCTTTTTTGTTGACACCACAACCCCGGAACTGTAGAAAACACGGCACCGGTGCAGGGAGCCCTGTTTTGCGGGTTGAGGAATCGCGTACTGCTCCCAAAAAGGGCCGTAAGCTCCCCTGCCTGCCGGAGACGGGGAGGGATGCAGGTAATCGCAGAAAAGAGGGCTTCGGCCCTTGTAAACAAGCGAGGTAAGAGATGGATATAGCAGAACCGAAAATAACGAAAGAGGAGATCCTGTTCATCGAGGATAAAGACTTCAACCCCGGTAACGTCTGCATCGTGACCGGCGCGGCAACGGGCATAGGCAGGGCCACTGCCGTGGCGGCCGCTGCCAACGGCCTGACCGCCGTGGGGCTTGACATCAACCAGGAGGAGGGTGAAAAGACCGTCCAGATGGCCCGTGAAATGGGCGGCCGCATGGTCTTTGTCCGGACCGACCTGACCAGGGACGAGGAGATAGAACGGGCCGTGGAGGGGGCATCAGAGGCGGGATCGGTGAAGTACCTGGTGAATATCGCCGGGATACAGCACATCGACGCCATAGAGAATTTTCCCATGGAGAAGTACGACCTCATGCACAGACTCATGCTCAGGGCCCCCTTTTACCTCGCCAAACTGACCATCCCCCACATGAAGAGGAGCAGCGGCGGCACGGGCGCCGTGGGGAATATGGCCTCGATTCACGGCCATATCTGCACCCTCAACAAGCCCGCCTACAACATAATGAAGTTCGGTCTCAGGGGCCTGAGCCAGTCCATATCGGCCGAGGGTGACGGAAAGATACGTTCCTTTACGGTGAGCACCGGTTTTGTGAAGACCGCCCTTGCCCTCAACCAGATCCCTGCCCAGGCAAAGCAGCGGGGGATCACCCCGGAAGAGGTGGTCAGGGACGTGATGATGGGAGATTCCCGCATAAAGGAGATGATGTCACCCGTTGAAGTGGCCAACCTCTTCATGTTTGGCTTTTCCCGATTCGGGAGATACCTGGTGGGAGGCGATCTGCTCTTTGATGGGGGAATGGTGCTCACCTACGCGGAAAAGAAGAAGCCAGGTGAGTGAACCAGGGCCATGACAGGTTCCTTGACTACTCCGGTTGTAAGCGCCCTTACTCACCTACGGCCCGTCTCAGACCCCCCCCTCATCCGCTCCCTCACTTTGGAAGGCACGAAAATTGGGTTTCAAAAATCTGAAATGCTCTCGCGCAAAACCGCAAGGGCGCGCGATGGAGACCACTTGGAGAAGGGGAAATAAGGTGATGGGACA
This sequence comes from Deltaproteobacteria bacterium, assembly GCA_011051075.1. Taxonomy (GTDB): domain Bacteria; phylum Desulfobacterota; class DSM-4660; order Desulfatiglandales; family Desulfatiglandaceae; genus Desulfacyla. The sequence goes on from DREN01000371.1 coordinate 6,879, forward strand.
GAAGAGACTCTCTGCCGCGATCTTTGCGGCCCTGCTCATCCTTGTTTTTGCCACGGGTGTTCAAACCGGGCTGACCGCACAGGAAATCACCCGGTTGCAGGCGGAGCTAGATGCCAAGGGGGCGACCTTTACCGTAGGCCCCAACCCTGCCACCCAGTACGATATCACCGAACTCTGCGGGCTGGTGCCCCCTGACAACTGGCAGGCAAGGGCCTTCTTTGACGCAATGGAGCAGCCCCTTGCCGTTGAACCTCTTCCCTCCTCGTTCAACTGGTGTGATCTTGGGGCCTGTCCTCCGGTGAGGAATCAGGGCGGATGCGGGTCCTGCTGGGCATTCGGAACCGTAGGGCCCCTTGAGAGCAACATCCTGATCCATGGGGGTGATGCGCCCGATCTCTCAGAGCAGTACCTGGTTTCCTGCAACAGCGATGGCTGGGGTTGCGGGGGTGGATGGTAGGCGCACGATTATCATCAGTGGAAATTCATCAATCCGCCGGAAACCGAGGCGGGCGCCGTTCCTGAAGGGGAATTCCCCTATGTGGCCTCTGATGTTGCCTGCGGCGGGCCCTATACGCACCCGTGGAAGATTGAGGACTGGGCGTACATCGGCAGTGGATGGTCCATCCCATCCGTGGATCAGATCAAGCAGGCTATCATGGACTACGGTCCCGTGGCTGCGGCAGTATGCGCGGGTAGTTTTTTTTCAGGCTATTCGGGTGGTATTTTCAACGTGGAAGAGACCCAGTATTGTGTTGATAAATACAAACAAGATATCAACC
>DREN01000263.1 GCA_011051075.1 Deltaproteobacteria bacterium
AACCTGCCCATGGTCCTGTTTGCGGCCCAGGAACAGGAGTGGGACGACCTGGAGTGGGCGGTGAAGTCGCTCCAGGATGCCCTGATGAAGCTTAAGTATCTGAGCAAACCGGTGGTGGCAGCCCCGGCCGGGATGGCACTTGGCGGGGGCTGCGAGGTCTGTCTGGCAGCCGATCGGGTACGCTATGCGGCCGAGACCTATATGGGCCTTGTGGAGGTCGGGGTAGGCGTGATCCCGGCTGGGGGAGGATGCAAGGAACTGTTCATCCGGAACACGGAGCACCTTTTCGAGGTGGCAAAGGGAGGGCTTTATCCCAAGCAGATCGAAATGATGCCCTTTGTTGCCAGGGCCTTTGAGACCATTGCCATGGCCAAGGTATCAACATCAGGACCGGAGGCCGTTAAGTTGGGTTATCTGCGGCCAACGGACAAGATGACAGTAAACCGGGACTACCTCATTGAAGACGCGAAAAAGACCGTTTTAGCCATGAATATGGAGGGTTATGTTCCACCAAGGCCCAGGGATGACATACGGGTGCCCGGTGAAAATACCTTTGCCATGATCAAGCTGGCCCTCTGGACCATGCACGAGTCAGGCTATATTACCGATCATGATGTCACCGTGTCCACCAAGGTGGGGTATGTACTCTGCGGCGGGAATGTGCTGGCCGACACCAGGGTAACGGAACAGTATCTCCTGGATCTGGAAAGGGAGGCCTTCCTCAGTCTCTGCGGAGATCCCAAGACCCAGGCCAGGATCCAGCACATGCTGACCACGGGCAAACCGCTCAGGAATTAAACCACTGAACATTTATTGTCCATCCGGCATTTCGCCTCCGGCAAATGACAGATGATAGATGATAAGGGAGGAAGATATTATGAAAGAAGCCGTGATTGTTGCCGCCTGCAGGACGGCAGTGGGAAAGGCCCCCAGGGGAATCTTAAAGGATACCCGCCCCGAGCAGATGGGCTGCGCTGTTTTAGGTGATCTTCTGAAAAGGGCCGGGGATCTGGACCCCATGCTCATAGACGATGTGATCGTAGGATGCACCTTCCCTGAATCGGTTCAGGGCCTTAACCTTGGGAGGGTCCTGGTAATGTCCATGGGCTGGCCTGATCGTATTCCCGGGATGACCGTTAACAGGTTCTGCTCCTCCGGGCTTCAGGCAATTGCCATAGGCGCGGAGAAGATCATGTGCGGGTACGCGGACGTGGTGATCTCCGGCGGGGTCGAGAGCATGAGCCAGATACCCATGGGCGGAAGTATGATGTATCCGAATCCGGCCCTGGTTGAAATGAGACCGGGCAGTTTTACGGGCATGGGGCTTACCGCTGAAAACGTTGCCGAACGTTTCAATATCGGGAGGGACGAACAGGATGAATTCGGGGCCAAAAGCCAGCAGAAGGCGGAGGCCGCACTGAAAGCGGGGCGTTTCAAGAGCCAGATCGTACCCCTGACGGTAAGGAGGCAGAAAACCTTGCCCAACGGACATTTTGAATATGAGGAGTTTATTTTTGACACGGACGAGGGGATACGCCCCGGCACCACCAAGGAGGGCATTTCAAAGATTCCGCCTGCCTTCAAGCCCAACGGGAGCGTAACCGCCGGCAACTCCTCCCAGACAAGCGATGCGGCAGCGGGGGTGGTCCTCATGTCTAAGGAAAAGGCCAGGGAACTGGGACTCAAGCCCATGGCCACCTTCAGGTATCACGCGGTGGAAGGCTGTGAACCGGAGGTCATGGGGGTAGGTCCTGCCGTGGCAATTCCCAGGGTCCTCAAGATCGCGGGCATGACACTGGATCAGATGGAGCTGATAGAACTGAACGAGGCCTTTGCGGCCCAGGCCATCTACTGCATTAAAGAGTTAGGGATCAACGAGGAGATAACCAACGTCAACGGAGGCGCCATTGCCCTAGGCCACCCCCTGGGCTGTACAGGGGCAAAGCTCACCACCCAGCTCATCTATGAGATGCAGGAGCGAAATCTGCGCTGGGGCCTTGTCTCCATGTGCATCGGGTTCGGCATGGGGGCGGCAGCCATATTTGAGATTGAAGATTACTAAAAGGATTGTTGGTTGTCGATTGACGGGAAAAGCCTTTAATTGAAAATCGCGAAAGGAGCTGAAAAATGGGAGATAGCAGGGTTTTTGCGGGGGGCGAGTTTTTGATTACCGACGTTGCCTCTGAGGAGATCTTTACCCCTGAGGACTTTACAGACGAACACAGAATGATATTTGATACGGCCAGGGACTTTGTCGAAAAGGAGATATATCCCAATGTAGATAATCTGGAGGAAAAGGACCACGACCTGGTCCTCTCTCTCCTGGGAAAGGCCGGGGAGTTGGGCCTCCTTGGGACCGATGTGCCGGAGGAGTACGGCGGCCTCGGGCTCGACAAGGTGAGCACCACTATCGTTGCCGAGGTTATGGGTACGGCCGCTGCCTTTGGTGTGGTCTACGGCGCCCACACCGGGATCGGTACACTCCCAATAGTCTATTTCGGAAATGAGGAGCAGAAGCAGAAGTACCTCCCCAGGCTTGCCTCTGGAGAGTGGTGCGGGGCCTACTGCCTCACCGAGCCGGGGGCGGGCACAGACGCCCTGAACGCCAAGACAAAGGCGGTTTTATCCGATGACGGGAAGTACTATCTCTTAAACGGCGAGAAGATGTTCATCACCAACGCAGGCTGGGCCAGCAGCTTCATAGTCTACGCAAAGGTGAACGGTGAACAGTTCACAGGCTTTATCGTGGAAAAGGACTTTCCCGGGTTCTCCACGGGCAAGGAAGAGAAGAAGATGGGGATGCACGGATCATCCACCAGGCCGGTGATCCTCGAGGATGCAAAGGTTCCCGTTGAGAACCTCCTTTTTGAGGTAGGGAAGGGCCATAAGATAGCCTTCAACATCCTCAACATCGGACGCTGGAAATTAGGGGCCTCTGCAGTGGGCGGATGTAAGGCCTGTATCACCGAGGCGGTGAAGTACGCCAACGGAAGGATTCAGTTCAAGGTCCCGATCAGTTCATTCGGGATGATAAGGACAAAGCTTGCCAACATGGCAATCAGGACCTACATGAGTGACAGTATGATGTACCGTCTGGCAGGTATGTTCGACGGAAAGCTGGGGACCCTGGATGCCGAGGCAAAGAAGAAGGGAGAGGAGAACGCAAAGGCCATCGAGGAGTATGCCCCTGAATGCTCCATCACCAAGGTGTACGGTTCCGAGGTCCTTGACTACTGTGTGGATGAGTACGTGCAGATCCTCGGCGGGTACGGGTTCTGCGCGGAGTATTCGGCCGAGAGGTACTACAGGGATTCCAGGATCAACCGTATCTGGGAAGGCACCAATGAGATCAACAGGATGCTGGTTCCAGGGACCATGATGCGCAGGGCCCTTGCGGGAAGGCTGAACCTGCTTCCCGCTGCCCAGGCCATTGCTGGAGAACTCATGACCTATTCACCCCTTTCGGTTCAGTTGCCGGATACGCCCCTTGCACTGCAGGAACATATGGTGAAGATGAGCAAGAAGATCGCCCTCATGGTGGCGGGGGTCGCTGCCCAGAAGTTCGGCCAGAACCTGGCCAGGGAGCAGGAGGTACTGGCCATCCTTGCCGATATCATCATCGAGATATTCGCCATGGAGAGCGGTCTTCTAAGGACCATCAAAATCATTGAAAGGGAGGGGGCGGAAAAGGCGGAATACCAGATAGCCGCTGTCAAGGCCTATGTGGACGATCTTATTCCCCAGATCGAATCCTGGGCCAAACAGCTTGCCTCCTACGTGGAAGAGGGTGATATGCTTCGCACCCAGCTGGCGGGCATAAAGAAGCTGGCCCGCTACCAGCCGGTTGACGGGATCACCCTCAAAAGATCCATAGCCGAGAGGATCATAGATCTTGAGGCATACCCCTTTTGATTGATGATTGGCGATTGAAGAATGATGATTGACGATTGATCTTTGAGTGCTTATACTCTTTGGGCACGGCTAATATGAAAAGGAGGATCTGTTAAGGCAGATCCTCTTTTTAATTTGAAAACGAGGTTTTCAAGAAGGTGGATGAGATTCGTAAATTAAGAAACATCGGTATCAGCGCGCATATCGATTCGGGTAAAACAACCCTTACGGAGAGGATCCTATACTTTACCAAACGGATTTTTGCCATTCATGAGGTCAAGGGTAAAGACGGGGTGGGCGCCACCATGGATTCCATGGAACTGGAAAAGGAGCGCGGGATCACCATAGCCTCCGCGGCCACCCACTGCGAGTGGAAGGGGCACAGGATAAACATCATAGACACCCCGGGCCATGTGGACTTTACCATCGAGGTGGAGAGGGCGCTCAGGGTCATGGACGGGGCCGTTCTCATACTCTGCTCGGTGGGGGGGGTCCAGTCACAGTCCATAACCGTGGACCGGCAGATGAAGCGGTATGAGGTGCCAAGGATCGCCTTTATCAACAAGTGTGACAGGGCAGGCGCCGACCCGTACAAGGTGGTGGATCAGTTACGTGAGAAGCTCGGCCACAACGCCGTTTTCATGCAGATACCCATAGGCCTTGAATCAGAGCTCTCCGGAATCGTGGATCTTGTATCCATGAAGGCCCTCTACTTTGAGGGACCCAACGGCGATGAGGTGAGGACGGGCGAGATTCCCCCTTCCATGGTTGATGAGGCAATGCTGAAAAGAGAGGAACTCTTGGATGCGGCCTCAATGTTTTCAGACGATCTCATGGAGGCCATTTTAGAGGAGAACCCTACCCCTGATCTGATCCATGAGGCGGTTCGAAACGGGACTGTTTCGCGACACCTCACCCCTGTATTCCTTGGATCGGCTTACAAGAACATCGGTGTTCAGGCCGTGCTTGACGGTATAAACAGATACCTACCTTCCCCCCCTGACGTGAAGAATGCGGCCCTTGACATCGACAGAGATGAGGCCGAGGTCCCCCTTGAAACAGACCCGGACAAACCGGTGGTGGCCCTGGCCTTTAAGTTAGAGGTGACGCCCTACGGTCAGTTAACCTACCTGAGGATATACCAGGGATCCATCGGCAAGGGTGACGATATCACCCTTACCCGTACGGGGAGAAAGATCAAAGTGGGCCGCCTTGTAAGGATGCACGCAGAGCAGATGGAAGACCTGACCTCGGCAAAGGCTGGGGATATTGTGGCCCTCTTCGGGGTGGACTGTTATTCGGGAGATACCTTCACCAGCGGGGGGCTTAACTACACCATGTCCTCCATGTTCGTGCCCGAGCCGGTCATCTCCCTGAGCATCTCCCCCGAGGACAATAAATCCCAGACTAACATGTCAAAGGCCTTGAACCGTTTTGTGAGAGAAGATCCCACCTTCAGGTCCTATGTGGATCAGGAGTCGGGTGAGACGATCATATCCGGTATGGGAGAGCTTCACCTGGAGGTCTACGTGGAGCGTATGAAAAGGGAGTTCAGCGCCAGGGTTACGACCGGGATGCCACAGGTGGCCTACCGGGAGGCAATTACCAGGAGGGCCGATTTTGACTATACCCATAAGAAGCAGACAGGCGGTTCCGGACAGTTCGGCAGGGTGACGGGTTTCATGGAGCCCTCTGAGGAGTCTGCCTATGAGTTTGTGAATCAGATAAAGGGAGGTGTAATCCCCACCGAATATATTCCAGCCGTGGACAAGGGTTTCCAGTCCTGCCTGAACAAGGGGGCAGCCCTGGGATTTCCGGTTGTGGGGATGAAGGTCACCATAAATGACGGTAAATCCCACAGTGTTGACTCGTCCGAGCTTGCCTTCACCCAGGCGGCCATAGGGGCCTTCAAACAGGCCTATATAAAGGCCAGACCTGTTATCCTTGAACCGGTAATGAAGGTTTCGGTAGAAGGTCCATCCGAGTTTCAGGGGAGCATAATGGGCTCGATAAATCAGCGCAGGGGCCTGATCACAAGCTCCACAGAGGATGGCGATTTCACCACCATTGACGCTGAAGTGCCGCTGGCCGAGATGTTCGGCTACGCAACGGTGCTCAGGTCTCTGACCCAGGGGAGGGCGGAATTTACCATGGAGTTTCTCAAGTATTCCAGGGTCCCCCGATCTTTGTCAGAGGAGCTGAAAGCAAACCTGAGGGGAAAATCCAGAGGGGAGAAGAAATCGTGAAAGATTTTATTTCTGTAAGTCCGCTGAAGGTCCTGGAGAGATCGTCTGAGCAGATCCTGGGCCCTGGTAATTTGGGTGTGCTTGTGGCCAGGGCCGGGGTCGGCAAGACCGCATGCCTGATCCACATAGCCTTTGACAAGATCTTTCGCAAGGAAAAACTGGTTCACGTATCCCTTGAGGAAGGTCCGGACAAGGTGGCCTCCTACTACCGGGTCATCTACCATGACCTTCTGAAGGCCCTCAACGTGGAAGACGACCACGAGTATAGGGAGCTTCTGGAGAGAAACAGGATGACACTGGCCTATATCAACCAGAGCTTTGATCTTAAACGGCTTCAGGCCAATCTGAGAAACCTGACCGAACGGCTGGGATTCAGGCCCTCGACCCTCATAGTGGATGGCCTTGATTTTGAGGAGACCGAGAGGGAGGTGTTTGAAGAACTTAAGAAGGTCGCAGGGGAATTTGAGGTGGAGATATGGTTTTCAGCCCTTTCTCACCGCCATATCACAGAGACCAGCGAGATGGGCATCCCGTACCCGGTCCACAAACTGGACGACCTGTTCACCATCATAATGCAGTTGCAGCCCGGACAGACGGGGATCTTCTTAAAACTCCTGAAGGACCACGATGGGTACAGTGTCCCTGAGGGCAGCATGAGGCTGGATCCCAACACCTTCCTGGCTCTGGACTAAACCATGCAGGTGAATTGCCAGGAGCATCGGAAATCAATGGAACTTCTGGGCCTCAGGTTGAGGCTCAAGAACGGTGTTTCCGACCAGGAGGAAAGGGAGGACATCAAGAGGAGGATCAGGGCACTTGAAAAGGAGCTGGGACTTGACTGAGTTCTAAAAGAGCTTTGAGCTGTCCAGGATTAGGGTAACAGGGCCGTCGTTTATGAGAGAAACGTCCATCATGGCCTGGAAACGGCCGGTTGCCACATGAATTCCACTCTCCTTTACAAGCCCCACAAACCGCTCGTAAAGTCCCTCGGCCTTCCCGGGTCCTGCGGCGCGTACAAATGAAGGCCTGCGTCCTTTGCGGCAGTCACCCCACAGGGTGAACTGGGAGACCACCAGGGCCGATCCTCCAGTGTCAAGAAGGGAGAGGTTCATAAGGTCCCTGCTGTCGGGGAAGATCCTCAGGTTTACTATCTTGCCGGCCAGATATCGGCAGTCTTTCTCAGTGTCATCCTCACCCACGCCCAGGAATATGAGCAACCCCGGCCCGATGGCGCCCACCTGGATTCCGTCCACGTCCACCTGCGCCTGCTTGACCCTCTGAACCACGGCCCTCATAATCTGTCCGATCCTATTCAAAGATGGCCCGCACAAAGTCCCTGGGATCAAAGGGCCTCAAATCGTCCATCTTTTCCCCTATTCCGATGAATTTTATGGGGATCCTCAGCTCTCTGGAAATTCCCACCACGATCCCCCCTTTGGCAGTGCCGTCCAGCTTGGTCAGGACGATGCT
>DREN01000056.1 GCA_011051075.1 Deltaproteobacteria bacterium
GAACTCACGAAGGAGTAGGCGATTCACGGGGAGACCCCGGGACCTGGGATTACGCGGACGAGAAAGACACTGGTATACAAGACCATTTTATATTCGTAGCGGAAGGAAAAGATATGGGGGTCAAGAAGGTCTTTGTGGTAGGGGCAGGCCTCATGAGAGGTGGCATAGCACAGGTTTGTGCCCAGGCAGGTATTCACGTTACCCTCAATGACGTGAAAGAAGAGGCCCTGGAGAAGTCCCTTAAATCAATCCGCTGGTCAGTTGGCAAATTCATTGAAAAGGGAAAGGTGCACGAAGATCTCGAGCAGATAATGAGCAGGATCGAATCCACTGTTGACTATGAACGCGTGACAGAGGCAGACCTTGTCATCGAGGGCTTCATTTTTTCAGGCCCGTTCCCATGATGCAGGCGGTGGAGGTGATCCGAGGAATTGCCACCAGCGACTCGGTCTTCGCCACAGGAAAAGCCTTCGTCCTTCAGATAGGCAAGGAACCTATTATGGTTAACCGGGATGTTGCCGGATTTGTCATCAATCGCATAAATTTTCCCTCGGCCATCGAGGCCATGCGCCTGGTTGAACAGGGTGTTGCCACGGTGGAGGACATCGATAAGGGACTGAGGTTGGCATCGGGACGAAAGATGGGGATCTTTGAGACGGGCGATATGGTAGGCTTGACGTGACGTATGGCGCCCTAATGGCAATGTACCACGAGACTGGGGATCCCCGGTGGTATCCGCCTCTGCTCTTGAGACGAAAGGTCAAAGCTGGCCACCTGGGCCGAAAAACTGGGAAGGGCTGGTATGAATACAATGAAGACGGATCCAGGAAAGACGGGTGAAGGTTGAGAGGATGATGCTATGAATTTGGCAAGTCTCCTGGAGAACACAGCGGCAAGGATCCCTGGGCACACGGCCCTTAGGTTCGAAGGCAGGTTATACACCTTCGAAGATTTGAATGTCCTCGTAAACAGGACCGCCAATGGGCTCAAGAAATTGGGCCTTGGCCCAGGGGACAGGTGTGTGTTAATGATGCAGTCATCGCCCGAATTCATTGTTTCCTATTATGCCCTGGCCAAGCTTGGGGCGGTAATTATCCCGGTTAATTTTCTGTACAAGAGCCACGAGCTGTCACACATTTTCCGGGACTCGAATGCCCGGGCCTTCTTCGGCATGGAACCTTATCTCCAGGAACCCTTGAAGGTGCTCTCTGATCTGCCCAGTGTGGATATTCGGATCGCGCTGGGAGCAAGAGAGGAATGGGGCTTTATATCCTTTGAGGAAATCGGCGGTGAACCTGATTTTAAGGCATATGATGCCCGCGACGATGACACGCTAGCCATATTATATACTTCAGGGACCACAGGCCTGCCCAAGGGAGCCATGCTTACCCACCGAAACCTGGCGAGCAATGCCATGACAGTGGCCGACATGAGGCGCACGGAGCCCAGCGACGTGGTGATCGGAGTCCTGCCCCTGTACCACATATTCGGCCAGACAAGTGCCATGAACGCTTCAATATATCTTGGGCTTACATTCCATCTGTTTAGGCAATTTGATCCCGCTGGGGTGATCGAAGTCATTGAGCAAGAGGAGTCCACCATACTGTTCGCAGTGCCCACGATGCTGAATCGGATGATCCTGGAGACGGAAGGCCGGCCACTGAAGAGATCATCTCTAAGGTTTTGCGTTTCTGGGGGTGCCTCCTTGCCAGTAGAGATTCTCAAGAAATTCGAGGAGAGGTTTAAGACTAAGATCTACGAGGGGTACGGGCTTTCCGAGTGTTCACCGGTATGCATAGAAAACCCTTTCGGAAAAAAGACAAAGCCCGGATCCATTGGTGTCCCGATCCCAGGTTTCGAGGCCCGTATCGTGGACGAAGAGGACAATGACGTGCCCCGAGGGGAGGTTGGCGAGCTCATTGTAAGGGGGCCGGGGGTCATGAAGGGGTATCTGAACCGGCCTGAGGAGACCGCCCAGGCCTTAAGGAACGGGTGGCTTCATACTGGTGACATGGCGCGCCAGGACGAGGAAGGATACATCTACATAGTAGACCGAAAAAAGGACATGATCATAAGGGGCGGATACAACGTTTATCCCCGAGAGATAGAGGAGTTGCTTTACCAGCACCCCGATGTGGCCGAAGCAGGGGTTTACGGAATTCCTGACGAGGATTTGGGGGAGGAGGTGACTGCCGACATTGTCCTCAAAGAGGGGGCAACCACAAAAGAAGAAGATATCCAGCGCTTCGTGAAGGAGAAGGTGGCCCCTTACAAGTACCCAAGAATCGTGCGCATCGTGGAGGATCTGCCCAAGAGCCACACTGGAAAGGTCTTAAAGAGGGAGTTGAGGAAGCGATGGGCATCGAACCAAAATTCAAATGGAAAAGGAGGAAGGAAATGAAGAAGATCTTCAAACTGATGTTGGGTCTCTTAATGGCAGCGATTCTGGTAACGCCCCAGTGGGGATTTGCCAAGAGTTACAAGTTGAGGCTACAGTGCGTTTATCCGGAAAAGGCCTATGCAGGCCAGTCCACCAAGTTCTTCGCTCAGAAGGTGGAAGAATTGACCCAAGGCAATGTAAAGATCAAGATTTTTTGGCCCGGACAGCTTGTGAAGACAAAGGAGGCCTTTGATGCCCTCGAAAAGGGTATGATAGATGCCTATTCCGGGAGCATGCTCTACTTTGCGGGCTTTGTCCCGGAGGTCAACTGCGAGTGGTTACCCTTCGGTTGGCAGGATACCGGACAGGCCCTCGAGGTCTATAGGGATAATGGCTGGCTGGACCTAATGCGGAAAGCAACCATTAAGCACGGTGTGCACTATGTGGCCCCTTTGTGCGTGGCATCCATGGGGCTAATCACCAAATTTCCCGTCAGAACGGTAGAAGATATGAAGGGTAGGAAAATAAGGGCAGTTGGTATGGAGGCCAAGATAATGGATGTCCTGGGGGCTGCACCGGTGGCCATTGCAGGCGCCGAGCAATACATGGCCCTCAAAAGGGGGACGGTGGAAGGGACAGACTATCCTTTCTATACCATCGGAAAGTACAAATTCTATGAAGTCTGCAATTACATTATCCGTCCAGCGTTCCATACTCCGGGCATCATTGAAATTCTTATAAATCAGCAAGTTTACTCCGCGCTCCCCCGCCAATACCAAGAGGCCATTGACAAGGCTGGCTGGCTTGCCTTTGAAAGGACAGTGGAGCTCAGCCCACAGTGGGATGAAAGGGCATACCAGGTGTGCAAGGAAAAGGGAGTTGAAATTATTGACCTGGCACCAGCCGAATTGCAGCGTTTCAGGCAGGCAACACTGCCGCTCTGGGAGAAGGTGGCCAAGAAGAGTGAAATTTGCTCTGATCTCGTTAAGAACCTCAAAGCATACTTGGAAGCCAAAGGCATAAAGCTTCAGTAGGGTGTTTCAGGAATGGCCCGCCTGGGCGGGCCGCAAACCTTCAATTTTGTGAAAGGCTATGCCCATGACCAAAGGATTAAAGGTGATTGAAGCTGTAAACATTTGGGTTGGAAGGATTGCCTCCTACCTAATCCTCGCCATTGTGGGAGTCGTAATGTTCGAGGTGCTGGCCCGCTACATTTTCAACGCTCCCACCAAGTGGTCAAACGAAATAAGCCAGTACATGCTTGCGGCCGTGGCAATGCTTGGAGGGGCTTTTTGCTTGGTGGACGGCGGCCATGTGCGGGTGGATATCTTTTATCGGGGGTTTTCCCCCAGGATGAGGGCCATCGTGGAGGTCATGTCGTGCGCCATGGTGGTACTCTTCGTCCTGGCAATAGTCTGGAAGGGTGGTGAACTGTGCTATGAGGCCCTTATAGAAAACAAGAAATCCATGACCATATTGGAACTCCCCCTTTTCCCATCCATGTTCATGGTTCCTCTGGGGGCCTTTCTTCTGGGCCTGCAGAGTATCGCCAGGGCACTTCGTGGACTCCTGCTCCTTATGGGAGGCGACAGTCCCGAAATCAGAGCCATGTTTGAGGGGTGAGAATGGAAACTTGGGCCTTTGCCGTCATTATTTTGGCCGCCCTGTCCCTGCTTCTCTGCCTGGGCATACCCATAGCCTTTTCCCTGTGCGGTTTGGCCACCATAGGGATATTTTTTGTGTGGGGGCCAAAGGGGCTTTATCTTCTATTCAATACCGCCTATGGTGAATCAACGAGCTTTCTCCTGCTGGCCATACCCCTTTTCATTCTCATGGCCAATTTCTTGAAATTTAGCGGGATCGGAGATGACCTTTACGAGATGGTGTATCGCTGGATGGGGCCTCTGCCCGGGGGGCTGGCAGTAGGCACCGTGGTTATTTGCGCCCTTTTTGCCGCCATGGCGGGGATCAGTTCTGTTGCCACCATCAGTATGGGGCTAATAGCCCTTCCCTCCATGTTGAAGAGGGGATACCACAAGAATCTTGGGGTGGGAAGTATAGCCGCGGGAGGAGCCTTGGGTATCCTCATTCCGCCTTCCATAATCATGATCCTTTACGGCGCGGTGGCCGAGGTCTCTATAGGGAAGCTTTTCATCGGCGGGATCATTCCGGGGATTCTCCTGTGTGCCATATTTGTGGCGTACATCTTGATCCATGCTTTTCTCAGGCCTTCCGATGCCCCACCTGTCAGACAAAACTTTACGTTACGGGAAAAGCTCGTTAGCATAAGGGGCGTGATGCTGCCTGTTCTTTTGGTGATTGCGGTACTGGGGGCCATCTACGGCGGCATTTGCACTCCCACCGAGGCCTCAGCAGTGGGCGCCTTCGGGGCATTGATCTGTGCCCTCTGCTACAGGAAACTTAACTGGGAAAACCTTAAGCAGGCCCTCTGGGATACAATGAGGCTGAATGCCATGGTATTCTGGATCATCATCGGGGCCATTTCATTTTCCCACTTTCTGGCATACGCGGAGATCCAGGGGCTTATCCAGGATTCGATCCTGAGCCTGGAAGTCTCGCCGTGGGTCATTCTTATCAGCATGCAGGTAGTATTTTTCTTTCTCGGCATGTTTCTGGACCCCGCCGGAATCATCATGATCACCACGCCCATTTTTGTGCCGATCGTGACACAGTTGGGCTTTGATCCATTGTGGTTCGGGATACTTTTTGTCATAAACATGGAAATGGCTTACATAACCCCGCCTTTCGGTTTTAACCTTTTCATTATGAAGGGGGTTGTGCCGCCTAACATCAGCATGACGGACATCTATAAATCCATTGTCCCCTTTGTTTTCTTGCAGGCCATCTGTCTGGCCCTTGTGATGATTTTTCCGGACCTGGCCCTTTGGTTGCCGGGTAAAATGATTACAAGATAGAACCAGGAGGTAAAGAGTATCTAGTGAGCCATTTCAAGGTGAGAGAGAGGGATCTGTTTTTTATCCTGAGGAACCAGTTGGACTATGCCAGTCTTTGCAAGCTGGATCGCTACAGGGATATTGACGGGGAGACCCTGGATATGTTGGTTAGCGAAGCGGTAAAGTTTGCAAGGGGCGTGGTGGCAACGCTTCAGGAAATCGGTGAGCAGTGGGGCGTTGTTTACGAGGAAGGTGAAGTGCGGTGTGCTCCCCAATTCAGGGAGGCGTTCGGGCTTTACGGTGAAAATGGCTGGACGGCTGCGGCCCGGGACCCCGAGTACGGAGGCCAGGGTTTCCCACATATGATGAGGATCGTTATTAATGATCTCATGTATGGGGCATGCCAGTCATTCAACATGGCCCCGAGCCTAACCCATGGAGCCGCCCACCTCATAGAGACTTTTGCCACCCCGGAACTCAAAGAACTATTTGTACCCAAGATGTTCGGGGGCATGTGGGCTGGCACCATGGCCCTAACGGAACCTAATGCCGGTTCCAACCTGGGAGCCATAATGACCACGGCCTATCCTGAGGGGGATCACTTCAGGATAAAGGGAAACAAAATATTCATTTCCTGGGGAGACCATGACCTTACCGAAAACATCGTGCACCTGCTATTGGCCCGCATTAAGGGGGCTCCTGACGGGGTCAGGGGGCTCAGCCTGTTTATCGTCCCAAAGATGCGTGTGAATCCGGACGGATCCCTGGCAGGGCCTAACGATGTTATATGCACAGGCATTGAAAGAAAACTGGGTCTTCACGCCTCCCCTACGTGCTCCCTGAGTTTTGGAGATAATGACGGGTGTATCGGGTATCTCTGCGGGCAGGAGAACAAGGGACTTTCCCATATGTTCCAGATGATGAACGCCGCCCGGATAAATACGGGCGTAAGCGGCATGACACTGGCCAGCACCGCTTACCACAATGCCTTGGCTTACGCTAAGGAGCGAATCCAGGGAAGAGATATTGCGGGACGCAAGCCCGGTTACGTCCTCATATTAGACCACCCGGATGTGAGGAGAATGCTCCTGTGGATGAAGGCGATGGTTGATGGAATGAGGTCTATGATCTACACGGGGGCCTACTGGTCTGACCTAGCACTGGAGATGCCCGAGGGGGAGGAGAGGCAATATTACAGGGATCTGACGGATTTCATGACACCCATAATCAAGGCTTACTGCTCTGACATGGGATTCAGGGTGTGTGAGACAGCCATACAGTGTCTGGGGGGTTACGGCTACTGCAAGGAGTATCCCCTTGAGCAATACCTGCGCGATGCCAAGATCATGTCTCTTTACGAGGGTACCAATGGGATTCAGTCTATGGACCTCATGGGGCGAAAGATGCTCATAAGGGGAGGGGCCCCTTTCAATGCCTATACGAAGGAATTAAAGGATTTTTGCCATCAATATGCCCAGCACCATTCATTGGGGGAATATGTGCGCATGGTCTCGGAGATCTCGGATCAAGTTGAACAAGTGGCCATTGAGATGAGTGGAAAAGCGAGGTCGGATCCCCTTCAATGGGCTTCATATACCTATCCCATGCTGCTGTGCTTCGGTGACATCACTGCAGCCTGGCGCCTCCTTGATATGGCGGTTATAGCAAATCGTTACCTGGACGAAGGGAACACAGATCCCTACTATGTCGGGAAGGTGATGCAGGCCACATATTTTGTTTCGGTATGCCTTCCCATGACAATGGCCCGCTTGAAGACCTGTACCCGCGACGCACGAGAAGTGGTGGAAATACCGGACGAGGCCTTTTGATTCGTAAACTTTGAGATTGATGCAAGGAGTGATGTATGGGCGAGGTGGTTATAGTTTCTGGGGTTAGGACACCCGTGGGTCGTTACATGGGAGGACTCAAGGATGTCGAGGCCTATGATTTGGCCTCGATGGTGCTGAGTGAGGCATTGGCGAGAGCTGGGGTTGAGCCCCAAATGGTGGATGAGGTGATAATGGGGCAGTCCTATCAAAACGGTGAGTATGTCAATATTGCCCGTATGGCCCTTCTCAAGGCCGGATGGCCCGATTCCATACCCGGGGTTACGGTGGACAGAAGGTGCTGCACCGGGCTGGAAGTTGTCAGGCTTGCGTGCGGTCTGATCAAAGGCGGAGAGGCTGATGTTGTGGTGGCAGGCGGTGTGGAGAGTATGAGTAATGCGGAATTCTATCTACCGGGCAGTATCAAGTGGGGCATTGGAGGCCGCAAGGGTATGCCCAAGGGCCATGGAGAC
>DREN01000060.1 GCA_011051075.1 Deltaproteobacteria bacterium
AAGGGAAGGCTGGTCCGGATGCTGGCAAGATGGGCAACCAGGGCCAGATCCATGACCTCCTGCACAGAGGCGGAGGCCAGAAGGGAAAATCCGGTTTCCCGCACCGCGTTTATGTCACCATGGTCGCCGAAGATGGAAAGGGCATGTCCGGCAACGGCACGGGCGGATACGTGGAATACCCCTGGCATGAGTTCGCCGGCTATCTTGTACATATTGGGGATCATAAGCAGCAGTCCCTGGGAGGCCGTAAAGGTGGTGGCAAGGGCCCCTCCGGACAGGGCCCCGTGGACCGCGCCGGCAGCGCCTGCCTCAGACTGCATCTCCACCACCCTCAACGCCTGACCGAAGATATTTTTCCGGCCATGGGCGGCCCATTCGTCCGCGTATTCCCCCATATTACTTGAAGGTGTTATGGGGTAAATGGCCGCAACATCACTCATGGCATAGGCCACGTAGGCTGCCGCCTCATTTCCTTCAATCGTCTTTGTCACTGAATCCATGATCGTTCTTCCTTTCTGCTGATGTTCATCTCTGGCAGCTCCCCATGGCACAGGCCACAGAAGCTTCACCGTCGTGGGGCAGGGTAATCAGGACCTCTTTCCCTGAAGCTTGTATTTCCACTGCAATTAAGTTATCAAAGTCTTCATTAAGCACGAAAAAACAAAGTCTAAGAGTTAGGGTCTGTATTGTCAAGATTTTATGGAGCAGGACCCAGGGGGAGAGATCGGTATCATGGGGAGGGAATACCCGGAATATCCTATTGTGGGTGTTTCAGCGATTATCTTCAAGGATAAGGCGGTTCTGCTGGTCCGCAGGGGCCAGGAGCCTGGCAAGGGCCGGTGGAGCCTGCCCGGGGGCGTAGTGGAGTTAGGGGAGGGGCACCTGGAGGCCTTAGAGAGGGAGCTCAGGGAAGAACTGTCCATAAAGATAGAGGTGGGAGGGCTGGCAGGCGTGTTTGACAAGATTTTTCGTGATGGTAAAAACCGGGTCCGGTACCACTACGTGGTTGTTGATTACTGGGGCTGGCTCGTGCAAGGGGAACCCGCTCCCGCCTCAGACGTGAGCGAGGTCAAGGTTGTTCCCCTTGAAGAGCTTGAAGAATTTGAAACAGACCGGGCCCTGAAGAAGATAATCAGACGGGCCTACCATGCCTGGCAGCAGGGTACGAACAACCCTGACACTAATCTCCTGAAATGAAAGCCGACCTTCCCCCGGCTCCCTGTGACAGGACCTCCTCGTAGAGCGAGGAGATCTTTCCGGCCACCTGATCCACGTGAAAGAGGGTCTTGAAGCGCTTTCTTCCGGCCCGGGCCATCCGGCCGCGCAGGTCGGGCCTCTGGCACAGCAACCGTAGTGCGCTGGCCAGATGGTCGGCATGGCCCGGTTTAACAAGAATTCCTGTTTTCAAGTGATCCACTATCCAGCCCATGCCCGAGCCTGGGACATGACTGGCCACCACCGGTTTTCCATAACCCATGGCCTCTATAAGGACCAGACCGAATGCCTCTGTACGTTCTATGGAGGGGAGACAGAGCAGATCAGACGTGGCCAGGAGTGCCCGCAGGTTTTCATCGGGCAGAAAGCCCGTAAGCCCCACCCGTCCCCCAAGCCCCCGTCGCCGTATAGCCTCGGTTAGATGCCCCTTACGTTCCCCCTCTCCCACGATAAGGATATGGGCCTCGGGCAGGTCTAAGGCGGCCTTTATGAGGATCTCGTGACCCTTATAGTAGGTAAGTCTCCCGATGGAAATGATCCTCGTCTTCCCTGTCCGCCACATGCGCCCGGCCCATTCTTGCGTGTCCGGCCCCGGCATCCTGAGTCTGCCCGGGTCAAGGCCAAGGGGGATGACGCGGCATTTTTCACGCCAGCGCTCAAGGGGTTTGCTCGTGTCAAGGTATGGGGGTGAAGAGGCAATAACGGCGTATGCACTTTTAAGTAACTTTTGTTCCAGGGGACGATAAAGACCGTAGGCAAGGGCCAGCCTCCGGTCAATGTGCGAACTGACCACGTCGGATTGCCACTGCACAACCCACGGGACCCTGCGGGCAGCAGGGATTGCCATGGCCCAGAAGGCTGAGGTGTTGGGCAGGTGCATGTGCAGGATGTGGGGTCTGAAGGCCCGAATCGCCCTTATGAGGGCCAGGGGAAACCCGGGACTAATGGGGGCGTACAAGAGAGTGCCGTGACAGGGCACGCGATACACCCCATGGTAAGGAGGCCTGTGGCGGGTCCTCCTTCCACCCGGTTCATGGTCATGGACAAGGGCAAAGGTGCGGATATCCCTTCTCTCCAGGGCGGGTAGAAGGTCTCCCATGAAGTTCTCCATGCCACCTGCAAAGGGGGGATAGAATTTACCTATGTGCAGAACGCGCATGTAAAATCCCTCTTGTTGCAGGGAGTGTGCGGCAACCCGCGCAAGGAGGTTCCGTGGGTTCAACCACACATGAGCTCACAGGTTTTTCCGGCCTCCCTGTTATCCTTGGGTGCGGGAATCTTCGGGTGGTCCAGGCCTCGGCTCAGCCTTTTTCATGGCATCCATCTCCATCTTCAGGAGGCCCAACTCCTGGGTCATGATCCGGGCCTGGTCTGTCAACCTGGATGTGATCAGCGAGAGATGGATCAGGATTGAGATAATCGCGATGATAAGTATGAGAAAAATAGCCGCCGGGGCATAGGCGATGCCCAGGATCCTGGCAATGATTTCCAGGCTTCCCCGCCACACGGAGAGAAAGAGAAAAACCAGCCCGAAAAAAAGCCACAGGATGGCGAACTCCTCCTTTATCTTTTTGTTGCGGATGAGCATCACTATCAGCCCTATGAAAACAAGGCTCCCCAGGATAGAGACGTACTGGATAATATTCGTATCGATGTTTTTCAAGATACTCATCCGGTATTCCGATCTTTTACGAGCCTTGGCCGCATAGCGTTCACCAGGACGGCCAATAACACCTTTATCATATAGTACCCCGATCTTATTCCCGTGATGGACGAATTGCCCTGTTTACGCTCCTGCATCCGTACGGGAACCTCCTTCAGGGTGAAACCGTTTTTGCCCAGGAGCAGTACCGCCTCCGGCTCTGGGTAGTCCTCGGGGTAATTATCCGCAAGGAAGTGAATTGCATTTGTGCAGTAGGCCCTGAATCCAGATGTATTATCTGTGATCCTCTGTCTTATCAACAGGGAATTGAGGATCTCAAAGACCTTGATCCCCCTCCGGCGTAAAGGGGTGGACCTGAACCCCTTATGCTTTTCACAGAACCTTGATCCTATCACCACATCGGCCTCGTTACGCAGGATCGGTTCTATGAGCTTTTTTATCTCAGCGGCAAGGTGCTGTCCATCCCCGTCAAACTGAAACGCTATATCATAGCCGTTTCGCACCGCGTATTTGAACCCCGTCTGCACGGCACCGCCAATGCCCAGATTAAACGGAAGGTTTATAACCGTTGCCAGACCCGTTGACTCTGCAAGGGCCCCTGTCTTGTCCCGGGAACAGTCGTTTACCACCAGGATGTCAATGAGGGGATCTTCTTTCTTTATGGTCTCAATGACCTGGCCGATGTTCTCCGCTTCGTTGAAAGCAGGCACTATGGCGAGTATTTTTCTGTGCATTGAAGAACCACCCTGATATCGTAAGGTGCAACCCGCTTTATGGGGAAAACCGGGGACTTTTCCCTTTCTATAGTAAAAGAGGCCCTTTTTCAACCCTGTAGGTAAGTTCCCAAGAAGTTCCGCACAGGAGGTTCCCTTGAAAAGGAATATATGTGCCCGCTAACGTACACCCCCTTCCCCCTCTCCCTTTTTTCCTTGAAAATCGGCATTCGAATGTGCATGGTGGGGAGAGGTGATGGAGATAGCAAAAGGGGAAACCCCCTGGCCCAGGTAAAAGAGGTGGCGGTGATCGCCGGCTTTCAACATCAACAACCTCTAACTGAAAGGAAAGGTGAATGACGATGTATTTCAACGAAGATCATGACGCCTTGAGGGACACGGTCGGGAGATTTGTGGACAGGGAGATCAACCCGCATGTGGATGAATGGGAGGAGAAGACAGTTCCCCTTCACGAGTTGTTCGGGAAGATGGGGGACTTGGGTCTTTTAGGCATCACCTACGATGAAAAATATGGAGGTCAGGGGCTTGACTACTGGTTTGATCTGGTGTTTCTGGAGGAACTGGGACACGTCAAGGCGGATGGAATACCCATGGCCATCGGGGTTCAGACCCATATGGCCACCCCTGCCATAAATGCGTATGGCAGCGCGTATCTCAAGGAAACCTATCTAAGGCCGGCCATTTCAGGCCGCATGGTTACGGCCATCGGTGTGACCGAGCCGGGTGCGGGATCCGACGTGGCCGGGCTGAAAACCAGGGCCGTAAGAGATGGAGATTCATACGTCATCAACGGGTCAAAGCTATTTATTACCAACGGCTGTCAGGCCGATTTCGTGACGCTCCTGGCCAGGACGGCCGACAAGTCGGGCTTCCATTCATTCAGCCTTTTCGTTGTTCCTACCGACCTGCCCGGATTTGTCGTAAGCAGGAAGCTGGACAAGCTCGGTATGAGGTGCAGTGACACGGCAGAGCTTTTTTTTGACGACCTCAGGGTGCCCGCTGAGAATGTAATAGGCGAGGAGGGGGAGGGTTTTGTTATCCAGATGAAGCAGTTCCAGCACGAACGTTTCTATGCCCTGCCCGTGACCTACGTCAAGGCCAGAGACACCATAGATATGACCGTTGAGTATATCAGGCAGCGCATGGCCTTTGGCAGGCCCCTGATCAAGAACCAGGTCCTTCGGCACAGGCTTGCCGACTGGGTTACTGAGATCGAGTGCCTCAAACAACTGACCTACCACATAGTCAGGATGAAGATAGAGGGGCTTGATGTCACCCGTGAGGTATCCATGGGAAAACTCTTAGCCGGTCAACTGAGTTTCAAGGTCTGTAACGGTTGTCTCCAGATGTTCGGCGGCATGGGCTATATGAACGAGTCGTTGATTTCCAGGTACTTCAGGGATTCAAGGCTTCTTTCCATAGGCGGAGGTGCAGACGAGATAATGAGGGGGATCATCGCAAAAATAGAGGGGTTTTGAGAAATTATTCCCTTGACAAGACAAAGTGCATTTTTTAGGTTTGATCGAAATGCAGGACCGAAAGCAGTGCATTTTTCAGTTTACCGGGATACTGGTCAGGCTGTTGTCATCTCTCTTCTGAAGGCGGATCATGGAAAGCCAGAGTTCCCTGCTGCCCGGAACAGCCTCCCAAGATATCCCGACTGTATGAACAGTTCCCAACGCTCAAGTGGAGATCCTCCAGAACGATGCCCCTGTACAGGATCTCCCTCATGTCAGTAGATCAATAATTTAAGATAAGGAGGTGAGAAACAGAACCCGGACTATCCGCCTTTCACCCTACAAACAGGTGCGGTCTGCAGTTGCCGCTCACCAAAAGGAGGAAAAGTCATGAAGAAGAGAGCATTTCTTATCCCGGCGCTGGCCCTGTCACTGACCTTACTTTTCACCGCTTCCCTTTCAGCAAAAGAGATAAAAACCCTTTCCCAGTTTCCCATGAGCGGCCCCGTGGGATCCCTGCCCGAGTTCGGATGGGGGTTCATTGACGGCATGAAATGGGTAAACGGCGAGGGTGGTGGCGTAAACGGCAAGAAGATCAAGTGGTACCTGGAGGATATGCGCTATAGTCCCACGGTGGAGGTGGCAAACTTCAACAAGCACTGCGCTGAACACAGCCCCGATGAGTTTATCATGGCTACAGGATATATTACGGGGGGGCTGAAACCCCTGATCGACAAGGTGAACAAGGAACAGAAGATCCCGTGGCTTGACGGCTCATACTCCACTGAGATCTTCGGCTCCGGGGGAGGACGCACGAAATATCCCTACTACTACTCTCTGGGCGCCACCTATGGGGCTCAGCTCAAGACCCTTCTTAAATGGATCAAGGATAACTACAAGGGGAAGGGAAAGCCTAAAGTCGCCCTTGTTTACAGCCCTACGGCCTGGGGAAGGGACGGCATCCCTGAGGCAAAGGCCTACGCCAAAAAGGCAGGCATCGATATCGTTGCAGAGATCGAGTATCCCTACAGCGCCACATCTGCAACCAATGAATGTATGGAGATCCGGAAGGCAAAGGCCCAATATGTGATCTATCACGGTTATTCTGGGGCATCAGGCTGTACTGCCATATTTTTTAAAACCGCCAAAAAGATCCTGAAGCGCGCTCAGCTCATGGGAACCCACTATACCACAGGGAGAATGCCGATCCTGGTGTGTCAGGATGCCTATGACGGATATGTCGGGGTTGCAACCCGTCCGTTCTGCGATGCCATGCCAAGATCAAAGACCCCTATGGACAACCCCATGGTGAAGATGGCCCATGAATTCGCCAAGAAATACAGGCCCGTAGAGTATAAAAAAGGCTTAAGGGAGAAGAACGCCATCAAGGATATGTTCCTTTACATGGAGGGTTTGACCTACGCCCTCATGCTCCAGAAGGCCTTAACCGATGCCGACAATGCGGGTGATCTCAGCCGTGAGGGAGTCAAGAAGGCCCTTGATAACATGGTCTGGGATTTCAACGGCATGTTCGACGGAAAGACGTTCTCTTACAAGTCTCACACCATCCCCATGCTGCAAATCTTCAAGGCAAAGGTCAAGCTGGTCGATTATAAGGGGAAAAAGGTTCCCATGGGGGCCGTCGTCCCCATCAGTGAATGGATCAACGTGGATGAGGTGGAGTGGTAGCCGGTAGCGTAAGAGCTGGGCGGGGGAGGAGGCCTCCCCCGCCCAAGTGATCTTCGGGCCGGAGATCCGGCCTTATGACCTGATTCCCTGTATCTGAAAACATCCTTCATCCCGGGAGATCAATATGGTCGATTTGATTCAGGCCCTGGGTTCCGGCGTGCTCGTCGGTCTGGTTTATGCCCTCTTGGGGCTCTCCGTGGTTATCATCTACCGGGCATCCGAGGCCTTCAACTTTGCCGTGGGCGAATTCCTTGTGATCGGCTCCTTCCTCTTCTATGTCTTGTTCTTCGATATTAATCTTCCTCTGTTAGTGGCCCTTCCCCTGGGGCTCCTTGGCGCGGCCATGGTAGGGGCCCTGGTGGAACGGCTCACCATCAAACCCCTCCTGGGAAGGTCGCCCCTCTCCATGACCATCATAACCCTGGGTCTGGGGTTTTTCCTGAGGGCCTGCGTTCAGCTCATATTCGGGTCACACAGCTATTCCTTTTTTCTGGAGCTGCCCGACATCACCCAGGAGTTTGGAGACCTCCTCTTCCTTTCCGATCCCATCTGGGCTGGGTTGCTTTCCCTGTGTACCTTCGGACTGATCATCTTTCTTTTGTTCCGCACCCGCTGGGGCCTTGCCATCAGGGCCACATCGGAAAACCAGGCCAAGGCCATGGCTTTCGGCATAAACGCCCGGTTCATCCTCCTGATCGTGTGGGCCATAAGTTCAGCCTGTATCGCTGCTGCCGGTATTATGATCTCCAACTTCGGAGCCCTCTCCTCAATGTCGGCCATCGTGGGATTGAGGGCCATCCCTGTGGTCCTCATCGGAGGGATGGACAGCATCGG
>DREN01000059.1 GCA_011051075.1 Deltaproteobacteria bacterium
ATTTATTATAGTTATTATAGAATGTCAAGAAAAAAATACATGAAAAAACAGGAAAAAGCGCTAAATTCTATAATAACTATACCGGGGCGGAACTAAAGGGCAGGGAGATTCCGTCCCTGATCATGGAAGATTATCCCCCTAAGGGGTGCTACGACATGGGAAAAAATGGGGCCTGTTGAGGACAGGGGCAGGGATGAGGGGATGAGCCTTGAGAACCTGCGGTTCGGGCCCTTCACTCCGAGGTCTCGGGCGTTTTTCTGTAAACGGGCAGGGTGATGGTGAAGGAGGTCCCCGAGTCCACCTTGCTCTCCACACGGATGTCACCCCCGTGATCCTTAATGAAACCGTAACAGACCGAAAGGCCCAGTCCAACGCCCTTGATGCTCTCCTTGGTGGTAAAAAAAGCGTCAAAGATCTTGTCGATGTTTTCCTGTCTGATACCGGTTCCCGTGTCAGATATCCTTATCTCAACAGTGTCTTCCGCTTCCCCTGTTTCCACCGTCAGGGTTCCGCCCTCAGGCATTGCATCCCTGGCGTTGGAGATCATGTTGAGGAAGACCTGCCTGAGTTGATTCTTGGAGGCGTTTACCTCTCCCATGCCATCCTGGTACGAAACCGAGATGCCTATGCTGTGCTCCCTGAGTTGTTTCTCATGAAGAACAAGGATCTCGTCCAGGATCATGTTGATGTTGCAGGGCTGCCTACTCTCCTCATCAGGCCTGGAAAATGAAAGCATCTTACGGAGCATCTCGGATAGCCTGACCGTCTCTGACAGGGCCATCTCAAGGATTTTTCTCCTCCTGTTCTCCGGAGAGATCTCGGTCTTCAGCAGTTCCAGGGTATTCATTATGCCGTAAAGGGGGTTATTCAGCTCATGGGCGATCTGTGAGGTGAGGCGACCCATTGCGGCGAGCTTCTCGGACTGGAGCAACTGCTCCTGGGTCTGTCTCAGTTTTCTCTCCATGTGGAGGCGCTCTTCCAGATCCACAAAGATACCGACAGAGGCCACCTCGTCCCCCTCCGCGTTGTAGATTATGGCTGAAGATAGGTTGCCCTCGATGATTTCACCGTCCTGCCTGACGTAAACCATGGGGTAGGACCTCAGCTTCCCCACCGGGCCGTGTTCCGGACTCCGCATCATCTGCATCACCTTCTTGGCCGTTCCCTCGGGGTAGATCTTGTCGATGTTCATCCGGCCGATCACATCTTCGGCCCTGTAACCCAGGATTTCCTCTGCCCCCTTGTTCCAGATAATGATATTTCCCTTCATATCGGTGGCAATGATGGCGTTGGGTGAGCTCTGAATGGTATTGTTCATGAACTCGTTGGCCTTTCTGAGCTCCTCCTCCTGCTGCAGGAGCCTCCTGCGAAGGCGGGTCTCCTCGGTCACATCCTTGCTGATCCCCACCGTACCGAGGACCTTACCCCGGCTGTCCCTGAGCTCCGCCAGGGAGAGGCTGATCTCGACCTCCTGCCCGTCTTTGGAAATAAGGGTGGCCGGGTAGTTGCTCACAAATCCTCTGGACTTTACCTCAGCCATGAGTTCACGCCGCTTTTCGGGCATCTTCCACAGGGCCTCGATGTCTGTCCCGAAGACCTCCCGACCGGCGTAGCCTAACATGTTTTCAGCGCCAGGGTTAAACGTTACGATCTTTCCCTCCAGGTCGGTGGTGATTATCATATCCGAGGAGTTGGCGATGATATTCTCAAGGTATTCCTTGTTCCGGCGCACCTCTTCTTCCAGGGCAACTTTACCCGTTACGTCCCTGATCCCTTCTATCACCTGAACGATTTCACCCTCATCGTTCAGAATGGGGGTTGCCATGATCTCTTCAAACACGCCCCTTCCCTCTGTATCCATATGCTGATGTACGATAGAGGAGGGACTGCCCGTTCTAAGCACCTCCTCAAAGGGACAGGCATGGTTCTCCCCCTGGCAGGGTTCTTTGACACGGTGGGTGACTTCATAGCACGACTTTCCCAGCACCTCATCTTCCTTCAGGCCGGTCGCCCTCACAAAGGTCCTGTTGACCCTGTAGATGGTGCGGTCCCTGTTGAGCACCATCATCCTGTCCGCAAGGGAATCGATGAACCTCTGCGACCAGTCTCTTTCCCTTGTTATGGCCCTTTCCGATTCCTGCTGAATCTGCTGCTTTTCGGTCTCTATCTGGATCAGATCCCAGAAAAGGCGGGCCCCACGGTGATCTATGGAACTGATGTGGATCGGCTTGGTACGGATCATGCGCTCCCTTATTCCCATTGATCCGGTGAGTTCTATGAGCAGGTTGAGACCTGGAAGGTTGTACAGATCAGTATAATCCCTGGTGGTATAGATCCCCATCTCCCTGGCCCGGGAAATGCCCGGGGCCTCCTGGTTGGGGTCGGCCACACCCACGATCTCCATATTAAGTCTTTTTAGACGCTCCCCGTTCAGGAGAAGAAGGAGATCAGCGCAGGCATTCCCTCCCCCAATAATGGCGGCCCTGAGCGTTAACCTGGACTGAGCGCCTCTACGTATTACCTGGTCTTCTGACTTCATTTCATCCACCCCTGATGGAGGCCCCTGCCACCTTTTGTGTCTTAATGTTCCTTATTAATTGACTTTGCGCAGAGCAGCGTACTTGATAAATTTTGTTGCACAGTCCTCTTATGGAAGTCAATGAAAATCCGGAGCAGGTAACCGTCAAAGCCGATGCAAATCAAGGCACATGAGGCAACTTGATCTTCCCGACCCTGCCGAATTTACCCTGCCTGAGAAAGGAAGAGTACCTTCGCCACTTATTCTGATCAACAACGCCACAAGGTCGATGGTCTGTTTCTTGTCTCGCGCAGAGCCGCAAATAACTTAAAGATGGAATCTGTAATACCGATGTGTTATCATTGAGTTCTCCGGGTGATCTGTGAGAAACCCGACCTTTTGCAGGGATATCAGGGTCGGTTGTCTGAAACGTGGTTTTCGTGAGAAAGGAGGAGAGAGATGTGCACAGGTACAAGAACTGCTATAGACTTCCAAATAAAGATTTTAGACTGCGTTATCGGTCGGAATCGTCGACGACGTACTATGGGTACGACTTACTCCGATTCCTCCCTCTGGCCTTGCCAAAACCATTATCTGAAACTCTATATTACCGTATTAGCCCTGTCCCTGCTCCCATGGACCTGTCCCGTTAATGTTTATGCCCAGCCATTGGGCCTTGGTGCGGGTGAAAAAGTACAGCAGCCCCAGCAGAAGGTCCTCTCATCACATGGGGGCAGATTTGTCTTCGGGCAGGTCTCCGGTTCCGCCAAGGACAAGTTCATGCTTGATACGGCCACTGGCCGGTTATGGCGAATCGGAGAGAGCGGGAAACTGGGGATATACCTTCAACCCGTTCCATACCGGCATGGGGACGGGAAATGCACTGCCCTGCCTGAAGAGATCCCTGCTGGATCGGCAGGCAGATCAGGGGATAGGCCATAGGAGTCCATGAGCAAAAAAAAGGCATCATGTCTGCCTCGGGGACGTGATGCCTTTCAAAAATCCTTATCCGGTGGATTACAGCTTGGTAACGTTCTTGGCCTTGGGTCCACGGTCGCTTTCTTCAACGTCGAAGCTTACCCTGTCACCTTCATTGAGGGTCCGGAATCCGGTCATATTGATCGCTGAGTGATGAACAAACAGATCCTGACCGTCTTCCTGCTCAATGAAACCAAAACCCTTTCTCTCACTGAACCATTTTACAACTCCTTCTCCCAAAAGTGCCGACCCCCTTTCTCAATTTTTGGCATGGTTACACGCCCAAGGTCGACCCTCTGGTAAAAGCTGATGACTCCTCAGAGTAAACTCGACCCGCAGATGCAGCCAGGCCATTTGAATTTAATGGTATTACAGGGATCTGTCATGGGTCAAGAAAAAAATCAGCGGTTTTCTGCCCAAGCTGTTTTACTTTGACGTAGTCTTCTTTTTTTCTGTATCCCTCTTTTCCAGGAGTTGATCCAGGCTGGTGAAAAAGGCGTTGTGCTGCCACTGGGGGATAACAAAGACCCAGGAACTCAGACGGGCGTTCAGTTCCTTTGCCTCGAGGGCAAGCTCTTCTCCACTTTTCTCCCGGGACTTCTCCTCTGAACTGGCATCTTTCCCTGTGGTGGAAGGCTTGCTCTTATCCTCCTCAGCCGGTTCTGGTTGTTCATAACCGACCTCAATGCGCAAATGACAGGGGACGGTCCCTGAACAGGCCTTGCCCGGATAGATCCGGTAGATCAACCCGTTAAAAAGACGGTACTCCAGCACCGGAGAGTTCTCCCCGTTAACGGAATCGGGCGGATTTGCAGGATCTTCCACGTCCTCGATCTTTAGGGAAGAGAGGGCGTTGGAAAGCCGGTTCAGGGAAGATCTCTTCACCTTGCCATCGGCAGAAGGCTCGATCAGTTCGAGGCCCTTATCTTTACCGGGCCGTTCAAACCTGTAATAAACTGGAGCTCCCTCTGGCCCGGTACATCGTATGCTTCTGACCTCTGCGGCATCAACCTCAACCGGTTTCTTTGACAGCCACGTTGACGGCCCGCTTCCAAAGGATGAAAGGATGGTGTCGATGAGGTACACCTCGGGCCCCCTGCTCAACATCACGTACTGGCCGTCGGGGACCTTCTGATCCTTCCCCTTCATCCTGTTCTTGCCCAGCAGGATACCTAACAAGGGCTTGCCCTCTTCGTTCTCCAGGCGGATACTCGTCCCCTTCTCATCTTCCCCCGCCCCCTTGTCACGGGGCTTTTTAAGGGAGAGCCGTTTCAGGATTTTCTCTGAAGATTCGAACCTGCGCCCCACTTTCACCTCTTTGAGTTTCCTCACAAGACCGGAGATCCTGGAGAAATCGGCCGGGTATCCGAATCTTTCTTCCACTACCCATACGTCCCCCTTTTTCCTCATGGAAACGGTACTTGATGGCGTCTCAATAATAATGGAAGCCACGTCATTGGCAGGCAGGTCTTCTATCAGGTATGTTCCCAACACCTCAGAGTGAGAGCCACTGCCCTGTATATAGATGATCAGGGCCCCTGCCCCTGCAAGGGCACATAGGATAATCAACAGTATAACAAGGGTCTTCGGTTTCATTTTTTCTTGAACTTCCTGTGTCTATAAATGGCAAACCCTAACCCCACCAGAGAGACCAGCAGGGGCATCAGGAATATGTTGATCCCCTTAAGTGTAGCCCCAAGGGAATCGATGCTGGCACGGAGATTCTTCCTCACCTGCTTCAGCTCCCGGTTGATCTTCTGTTTCTGCTCCCTGAACCTCGCAATCTCGGCCTCCTGCTGGGGGCTGATAATCATCTTTTGAGATAGATCTTTCTGCTCTTCAAGCTGGCGGAGTTTGAGATTGGTCTCCTCCATGCGGTTGACAAGCTCTTTCTCCTTGGCCAGCCAGCGCTCCTGGGCCTCTCTTTTCAGCTTCATAACCGCTGTAAAGGGCCTTTCAAACTTTCCCCTTGACCTGAGCCCAATGAGATCGTCACTCCCGGTGAGGATCTCAGATGCGTTGGACAGGAAGTTGAGGTTGTCGTTGAACATTTCCGAGATGGCGAGTCCAAAGATGTTTCTCCTCTGGACGTAGAACTGGTCGGCCAGCATATCGGCGTCAGAGACGACGATGATGGTCGAGGGCCCTTTCCCCTCCCTGAGATGGGTATCATCTTTTTCCTCAGGCGCGTCCTTTGCAGCATCCTTTGCCTTTGGCCGGCCAGCGGGGAAGGCCGTCTTGAACTTCCCCCGCATGCGCGCCACAATGTTAAAACGCTCAC
This sequence comes from Deltaproteobacteria bacterium, assembly GCA_011051075.1. Lineage (GTDB taxonomy): Bacteria > Desulfobacterota > DSM-4660 > Desulfatiglandales > Desulfatiglandaceae > Desulfacyla. Next base: position 5,778 of record DREN01000059.1, read on the forward strand.
CCGCGGGAACAAAGTCTTTTTTCACGGCGCTTACCCCCAGGTATGCCTTGAACGCGTCCATAATGGCGGAGTTCCTGCTGGAGCTGACCAGGGTTTCAAATTCAACGTCCACGTTGCCGGACTTCTTAATTGCTCCGGCTATGGGAAAGAGCATGCTTTCCAGCCCTGCGGTTATGACCGCCGCCTTATTGAGGGCCTCTCCCCTGGCCGAGATCATAAGGGGGTTCTCCTCCATGGTGTTGTTCCCGGTCCTGACCCGGGTGGGCTGATCAAAATCAGCCACCGCCTTGGAGGGATCCATGGATATTCCCCATGCCTTGAAGACCTTGTCGAGGGATGCGCCGGAAGACCGCATGAACTGCTGCTGGCCCTGGGTCCTGTCTGACACGCACAAAGGGTCCACGAATATGAGGGCGTTTTTTCCGGAGAGGACGTACTGATCAATGGCGTACTCCATCTGAGAACTCAGCCCCTTCGGGTATATGACCAGAAGCAGGTCTATGGACGGATCGATCTTCCGGTCCGAAGGACTGATCTGCCTCACGTCGTATATCTTCTTCATCTCCGTTACAAAGAGCCACTCCCTCCCGGGCCTCTGACCGGGCATGGTGGGCCTTCCCATTGCCCCGAAAACGGGGAGGCTGGTTATGATCCCCACCACCTTCTTTTCCGGAGACTGGAGACCCTGAATAATACTGGTTATATCGTACTCCAGGACCTGCTCTTTGGCCGGATCAAGCCATTCGATGAGATCCTCCTGATCCGCGGACACAAAGACCAGTCCGCAGTAGATCTTGCCCCCCGGAGTTCTCATGGGGCGGATCCCGTACTTCTCAGCCCATTCCTCTTCGTCTGAGTCGGGCTTTGGATCGTAGGTTTCCACCTTGACCAGCCCCTTGCCCGCGTGTTTGTACTCGGATAGAAAATCCTCCACCTCTTTGGCGTAAATCTTAATATTGGCCGGGATATCCGGATTACTCTTTGAGTAGAAAAACTTTATGGTAACCGGTTCGGTCAGAGAGGAGAGGATATTCCTGGTACCCTGGGATAGGGAGTAGGTGTTGTCCTCGGTGGCATCCCAGCGTATATTGGCGTAAGAAACAATTATGTTTACAAATATAAGGATGAGGAACAGGGCGATCAGTCCTGTCACTGACAGGAGCGCCTTTCTGTAGTCGTAACCTCTTGTTTTAGCCATTCTTCCATCCTCCTCCTGCAGGAGATTAAGGGACGTTGTCAGGCAGCCTTCCGGTTCTGCAGGATCACGCCGTTGGCAAATAGCATGAAAAAGATAACGGAGACAAAATAACACAGGTCGCGCAGATCTATTACCCCCCGTTCCATGGAGGCGAAATGGGGCATAAAGCTGAAGCCTGATACCACATCAACCAGCCAGATCGGGGCCCATCCGGAGAGTATGTCTGTTACCGGAGGCCATCCGGCAAGGACAAGAAACAGGCAGATAACCACGGAAAGTATAAAGCTTATCACCTGGTTTCGCGTCATGGCTGATGTCATGCTGCCCACGCTGAGATAGGCCCCCGCCATTAGGAAACTCCCGAAGTAGCCGCATGATATGGCGCCCAGGTCGGGTTCACCCAGGTAGATAACGGTCAGGACCATGGGGAAGGTGAGGCACAGGGCCACGCCTATGAACAGCCACGCGGCCAGGAACTTGCCCACGATAACCCCGGTCAGGGTGACGGGGAGGGTAAGGATCAGTTCAATGGTCCCTGTGCCTCACCTTCCCCATGGTCCTGACCGTTATCTACCTGGGTGAACCAGACCTGGGCGCCATATCATGCGGCTACTTC
>DREN01000355.1 GCA_011051075.1 Deltaproteobacteria bacterium
ATCATGCAGAAAGGGATACTCTCTGGGGATATCCATTACATCCAGAAACCCTTTTCCTTTGAAGGCCTGGTAAGGAAGGTGAGGGAGGCGATTGATGATTGACGATCGGGGAAGAAAATAGACCTTCACTACTGTCCGGCTAACGTTTTTGATATATGATGTAACCGATAGATATTATTAGATAATGACGCTATTTTTGTTGTTATCGATTTAAAATTCCAAAAAATGGGGATCATACTGCCTTGCACAGAAATTTGAACATGCGAAAGGAGATTCCCTTGAACTCAGGAAGGGCACGTCAGGGAGTTGCCATTCCAGGCTATGGTTAAAAACGAGACAAGGTATAAGGTGTTCGGGATTGTGACCAACATGGGCTGGGAGGGACCTGATTTAGCCGTTGGATTTGGGGTTGGGCTTATTCCTTGACTTCTCTACCGTTCATGAAATAGATAATTAAGATTTAGAACTGTGCAGGTGATGAGAATTTTCCAACCTTATGGCCTTGAAAGGAGGGAAAGAAATGGGAAGAGTAAAGATGATTGTCCTGTTATTGGCTGCCTTGGGTTTCTTTTTTTCTCCAACAAATAGCGCGGCGAAAGAGACGCTTATTTATGGAACCACGGAAAAGGTCATTGATATGGACCCGGCGAACGCCTATGATTTCCACACCTGGGAGATATTCTACAATATCTACCAGGGGCTTCTGAGATATCCCCCGGGGAAGACGAATCTTGTGCCGGGACTGGCGGAGTCTTACTACATCAGCCCCGATGGCAAAGAGTATGTTTTCATCCTTAGGAAGGGCCTCAAGTTCACGGATGGGACCCCTTTCGACGCATCAGCGGTCAAGTGGTCCATCGACAGGGTTATGGCCCTGAAGGGCGACCCGTCGTGGCTGGTCTCGGATTTTGTGGATAGAGTGGAGGTAGTTGACGATTACGTAGTCAAGTTTGTCCTGAAGAACCCCGTGGCCTACTTCCCTTCCCTGGTAGCCTCGGTACCCTACTATCCGGTCAACCCAAATGTGTACCCTAAGGACAAGATCATCCGTGATCCCTCGGAGCTCAAGGGAGGGAGATTGGTCGGCCTGGGGCCTTACAACGTGGTCTCGTTCAAGAGGGACCAGGAAATAGTCCTGGAAGCAAACCCGAACTATTACGGGGAAAAGCCCAAGACAGAAAGAATCGTTATCCGCTACTTTGCAGATGCCACGACTATGCGTCTTGCCCTGGAAAAGGGGGAGGTTGACTTTGTTTTCAAGAGCCTCAATCCTTCGGACATAAACGATCTGCAGAAATCAGGCAAGGTTCAGACCATCCAGGCCCAGGGGCCCTATATCAGGTATATCTGTTTCCTGACTGATACCCCTCCCTTCAACGACAAGGTCTTGAGACAGGCCGTTGCGGCTGCCGTCAACCGTCCACCCCTCCTGAAGAAGGTATTCCTGGGACAAAATGCTTCGCTTTATTCTATGGTCCCAATGGGAATGTGGTCCCATATCGACGCATTCAAGGAGGTGTTTGGTGACGGCAATATCCAGAAGGCAAGACAATTGCTTGCATCCCGGGGTTATAGTGAAACCAACAAGTTGGCCTTTGATTTGTGGTACACCCCGACCCATTATGGGGACACGGAGGTGGACATAGCGGCTGTACTCAAGGAGCAACTGGAAGCGACGGGCATGATGAAGGTGAACGTCAAGTCCGCTGAATGGGCCGCCTACAGGGATAACTGGGCAAATAAGGTGATGCCCATGTGGCTCTTGGGGTGGTATCCGGATTATATAGACCCTGACAACTACGTTTCTCCCTTTGCCGGGACCGCGGGCTCCAAGGGTCTGGGTATCTATTTCTCCAATCCTCTCTGGGACCAAAAACTCGTGGAAGGCCAGACCGTTACGGATATCAAGAAGAGGGCCGCCATATACCAGGAACTACAGAGGATGTGGACGGATGAGGTCCCGACTGTCCCCCTTTTCCAGGGAGCCCTATATGTCTTTGCCCAGAAGGACATAAGAGGTATCCTGCTTTCTCCGACGCTCCAGTTCAATTACGGGCCCATATACAGGGCCAAATAACCGGTTCAACGGGGGGCTGTCCCATTGGGGCAGCCCTTCCCATTTGCCCTTGAAGCCCCTGATTATCCTCTCCCCGTGTGGTCGATATGAAGAACCTGGCTAAGTACATTGTGACAAGGTTGCTCTTGACCATCCCGATGGTCTTTATTCTCCTGAGCATAGTCTTTATCGTGCTCAGGGTAATGCCCGGTGACCCGGTGTCTTCCCTGCTGGGGGGACATGCCCCGGAGCACGTAATAGAGCAAAAGAGGGAGGCCCTGGGCCTGAATCGACCCCTTGCGGTACAATACGTGAATTACCTGTGGCAGATTTGTCGACTGGATTTCGGCGAATCTATGGTATTTAAGCAGCGGGTCAGCAAGGCCATCCTTGAGAAGCTCCCTGCGACCGTGGAACTCACCCTGTGCGGCATGCTCATAACCCTGTTCCTGGGGGTCTTTCTTGGGGCCTATGCGGCCGATAAGCGACGTACGGCCAGGGACTACGGCATCAGGCTTTATGGCATAGTGGTATATTGCATCCCTGTATACTGGATGGGGCTGATGTTACAACTCATTTTTGGTATTTGGTTGGATATTCTGCCCATTGCGGGCCGGACAGGTCCACGGGTCTTTGCGTCCACCTTTGAGAAGACCGGCTTTTATATCCTTGACACGATCCTCATCAGGGACTTCTCAGCACTGCTTGATATATTGCAGCACTTGATCCTTCCTTCAGTTACACTCGGCCTGGTGCTTTCGGGGATCTTCGTAAGGCTTACGAGGACTAACATGCTGGACGTGCTCCGGGCTGACTACATTGTTGCAGCCGAGGCCAGGGGGATCCGTCACAGGGTGATAGTTTACAAACATGCCCTGAAGAACGCTTTCATTCCCATCTTGACCATGATGGGACTCCAGTTTGCCCTGTTGATGGCCGGGGCGGTACTTACTGAAACCACTTTCTCTTGGCCGGGCATGGGCCGGCTACTGCTGGAAAGGATATATCTGAGGGACTATCCCACGATTCAGGGGATCATCATCGTAATAGCCCTTTTTGTAGCCCTGGTTTCCCTGGTCGTGGATATCATCTATGCAATTATTGATCCCAGGGTGAGATACTGAAGAGGACAAGACAGATGCCAAGTTTCACGGAAGGGTTCTTTTGGGGGGCAAGATGAGATTTTCTCCTGCGGCAGCCATGGCTCGAGTAATTTCCAGGTTTACAGCGCCGGCCAAAAAATACGGTGTCGAGTGGTGGATCCTGGTGGCAGGGGCCTTGATAATCCTTGCCATCCTGGTGATGGCGATGTTCGCTGAGGCAATAGCACCTTTCAGCCCCCATGATCAGAATACGGGGCCCCAGTTATCTCCCCCGAACAGGGTCCACTTGATGGGCACCGACAATTTGCAGAGGGACGTGTGGTCCAGGATGGTACATGGTTCCAGGACCATCCTCAGGGTAGCGGTCCTGGCAGCAGTGATTTCCCTGTTGATCGGGATACCGGCCGGTTTGCTTTCAGGTTTTTCCGGGGGGTATCTTGACAGGACCCTGTCTCTGATCATGGATTCCCTGTACTCGTTCCCTGGGCTCATCCTGGCGATCGCCTTTGCTGCCATGCTGGGGCCCGGTGTCATTAACATCACCCTGGCCGTATCGGTCATCTATATTCCCACTTACTTCCGGCTGGTAAGGGGCCAGACCCTTCAGATCAAGGAGGAACTCTTTGTTGAGGCGGCAAGGGCAATAGGGGCCTCAGGGCCTGTAATCCTGTGGAGATACGTTTTCCCCAATGTCATAGCCACCACGGTGGTGGTGTTCACCCTCAACGTGGCTGATGCCATAATGATCGAAGCAGCACTTACGTATCTTGGACTTGGCCTGCCGCCGACTATCGTGGACTGGGGCATGGACCTCTCCATGGGCAAAAAGTTCTTGCCATCAGGGCAGTGGTGGATGATTACCTTCCCGGGGGCCATGATCTCGATCCTGGCATTGGGGTTTACCATGCTGGGGGAAGGCCTGGCGGAGATTCTAAACCCAAGGTTGCTGGAGCGGTGAAGGACCATTGGAAAGAATATTGGAAATAGAACACCTCTCAGTGCACTTTCCCATCAATATCGGGACTGTGAGGGCCGTTGATGATGTCAACTGGGAACTGAGACAGGGCGAGGTGATGGGATTGGTGGGGGAATCCGGTTGTGGCAAATCCACCCTGGGTTTTTCAATCCTCCGCCTGCTGCGTCCTCCCGGAAAGATCGTCCAAGGACGCATACTCTACAAGGGTCGAGATATTGTCCGTATGCCGGAAAGAGAAATCCTTGAGCTGAGGGGGAAAAGGATCGCCATGATCTTTCAGGACCCCCTTACATCCCTGAACCCCCTCTTCCGCATCGACCAGCATTTCATAGAAACCCTCCTTGCGCACGAAAAGGGGTTGACAAGGAAGGATGCCTACCGAAGAGCCGAGGAGATGCTTGAGAGCCTTGGCATTTCTCCGGAGAAGCTGACCGAGTATCCCCACCAGCTTTCGGGGGGTATGCGGCAGCGCATTATGATAGGTCTGGGCCTGATACTGGGGCCTGACCTCTTGATTGCGGATGAACCGACAACCGCCCTTGATGTTATCGTGGAGGCACAATTTCTGGATCTCCTGGCCGACCTTCAGAAACGCTATCATCTGACCATAATTTTGATCACCCACAACCTGGGCAATGTCGCCCAGCTGGCGGATAGGATTACGGTAATGTACGGGGGAAGCATCGCAGAGGTGGGGGAGGCAGGGGATATATTCGAAAATCCCCTGCACCCTTATACTCAGGGTCTCCTGGCTTCTATCCCTAATATCAAGCTGGACCAGCCCAAACTGAAGACGATGCCGGGCAGCCCTCCCGACCTAGTAGATCCGCCCCAGGGGTGTGTCTTTCATCCCAGGTGCCCCCATGCGATGGAAGTCTGCCGGGTAAAGAAGCCCGGCCTGGTGAAGAGAAACGGCCGTCTCATATCATGCTGGCTATACGGGTAGGATTCATGCATTCGGATGATCTGATAACAATTGATGGGCTGATAAAACATTTTCCCCTGCAAAAAGGGCTGATCAGCAGGCTCCTGGCCAGGGAGAAGGGATCGGTCAGGGCGGTGGACGGAATCAGTTTCACCATCAGGAAGGGAGAGGTCCTGGGCCTGGTCGGTGAGAGCGGCTGCGGCAAGACTACCACCGGAAGGCTTATCCTGCGGCTCCTGGAACCTACTGCCGGTGACGTGAAGTACAGGGGGCGATCCATTTTTTCCTTGTCAGAAAAGGAAATGCAAGGCATGCGAAAGAAGATCCAGATCGTATTCCAGGATCCCTATGCCTCCTTGAGTCCCAGGATGTGCATCGGAAAGGCCATTGAACATCCCTTGGCCATCCATGGTGAGTACACCAGGGCGGAGAGGAAGGAGATATGTCTGGAAATCATGAGAAAAGTAGGCCTGACCCCTGAAGGTTTCCTTTACAAGAAATATCCACACCAGCTATCGGGCGGGCAGAGACAGAGGGTAGTGATCGCACGGGCCCTTGTGACCAGGCCCGAGTTCGTGGTGGCGGATGAACCCATAGCTATGGCGGATGTATCAGTCAGGGCATTGATTCTTGAACTGATGGCGGAACTCAAGAATGAGTTTGACCTGACCTACCTCTATATCACCCATGACCTCGCTACCTGCAAGTATATCTGTGACAGGGTGGCCATCATGTACCTGGGCAAGATCGTAGAGATGGGGACCCTGGAGGAAGTTTTCAAGAACCCGCTACACCCCTACACCGTGACTTTACTGGAGGCAGTGCCCGTACCGGATCCCAAGTACAGGAGGACCCGTCCCATCCCGAAGGGAGAGATACCCAGCCCGGTGAACCCTCCATCAGGCTGTCGCTTTCATCCCCGTTGCCATGCTGCAAGGCCCACATGCAGGATGGATGAACCCCCATTGAGAAAAATCAACCAGAATCACCAGGTGGCCTGCTTCATGGAATAGACGCCGCGGCCCCTTGCCCCTTTGCCTTTCCATTGTCCGTAAGGCTATCTTTGCGGCCTGTTCTTGCCCTTATGGCCCCGCAGCGCCGAGGTCTGGTGTATGGGCTCCATGTTCAAGGGCTTGTCAGGATACTTGCCGTAATCGCTGCCGCTGTGGCAGCCGGGCCAACACCTGACCCTGTAATACCTGATGGGCTTTTCCGGCAAAGGGCCTTGCCCTGGATACCATACCCCGGGAGCAATTGGATAAACCCTTTGTGTCTCTACGGAATTGTCTGATTTTTTCTCTTTCAAAGCTGACTTTGCGGCGTCATTGCTACCGGGAAAGGAAAGGGCAAATAAGAGCAACACGGACGAGACTACGATAGCGCCAAAAATTAGATACTTCATTGTCCACACCTCCGTTTGAACCCTAATTTCCCAAGGGTTCGGGCAAAACTCAGAATTGCAAACCGTTCTTGATCTTTCCTATTCACTTTTTTAGTGAGTTGATTTTCAACGGTCTCCTACCCAAGGGCATTGCGAGATTCGGGTTGAAAGGCTAGGTGACCGGAGCTCGAAACCCCCGTGTGTTCCGATCCTCGATAACCACGGTACGGCATGACTTTCTTTGGCTGCCGGCCGCTTTGCGCAAGATACCACATGACAGGGAGTTGTTCAACATCGGGTAAGATTTGAACCGAAACATTTAGGGACCTTTGGAAGGATGTATTCCAATCGGCTCTTTTCACTCTGACCTTTGAGCCTCCTTCTTGGCTGATCTCAGGGTGAAGTTACCGATGACGGAAGGCCCGAGAGGGAATTCAAGAATAGCCCGAGCACCGGCTCCCTGTCGTCCTTGGTGTTGTAAATCCAGAAGAGGGACCAGATGATCATACTTCCCTGTGCCAAGACCACTCCCGCAGGACTTGAAAAACGAAGGCCAAGAATCTTTCCGTGGGTAGATTGGCCAGTACTCGCAGGTAGCTCACAACTAAAGCGTATGGGCCCATCCGCCCATCATTGGAATCCAAAGGAAAGCTTATTGGTAACAACGACCTATGGATTGCCGCACACACTAAGGCGGCGGCTCTTACTATAGTCACCAACAACGAGCGAGAATTTCAACGGGTTCCCGGTTTGAAAATTCAGAACTGGGTGGGCAGATAGCCGAGTTGGGGATCTCGTTGACAATTTCTACAAGAGCTAATCCCGCCTTGCTAACCAGCCGCAACATGGATTCTATTTTGGCGAGCCTCTTATTCGTCACATTTTTCTTGCATTTTCGAGCAAGGTAGGTATGTGTTTAACCACAATGCTTAACAAATTTACCCCACCTTTGATAACTGTTGCGCCTAACAATTTATGGCCGGCGCGGAAATGAATCTCCTGGGAAGGCTCATATTACACTGCTTGGATCGTGGTGCTGGTACGCTTATGAGTGGGTGATTGGAGTTTGTGATGGGGAAAATTTGCCACATTCCCATCTCGGCGTTC
>DREN01000330.1 GCA_011051075.1 Deltaproteobacteria bacterium
CCCCTGGAGGGAGGAGCATCTCATGGCTGTTCCTGGTCCTCAGCGGGGCCCTTGTGGGGCTTGCAGCCGGCATCATGGGGGTGGGGGGCGGGTTTCTGACCTTCCCCATCTTCGTTTATATGCTGGGCGTATCCTCCATGACCACCGTTGGGACCGATATCTTCCAGATCGTGTTCACTGCCGGGTACGCGGCCATAAGCCAGTACGCCATCTACGGCTTCATCTTCTACACCCTGGCCATGGGAATGCTGTTAGGGTCCCTCCTTGGAATCCAGATCGGGGCCATGGTGACCAAGGTTGTCCCGGGCATAACGATCCGCGGGTTTTACGCCATGGCAGTGTTAGCCGGTTTTGTCAACCGTATATTCGCCCTGCCTGCCAAGCTTGGGGAAATGGGGGTTATTCCCATCTCAAAGGGGACCGGGGCTGTCTTGGATACCATCGGGGTCTGGGCCTTCTTCATCGTGATAGGCGGTTTCTCCGTATGGGTAATCGGGACCTTCCTGGGAAACATAGGTGTGCTCAAGGGAGAGGAGGGAAGATCATGATTGCCAACAAAAAGGAGTTCTTTGGCGGTTCTCTGTTGTTATTAGGCTTCATAGTGGTGCTGACCATCATTTTCTCACCCGTATTCAAGGGACAGAACGGCCTTGAGTACCTGGATGCCCTCTACAACTCCATATCAAAGGGATCGGCCTACTATATCCCCAAGGCAAAGGAAGAAGTGGCCGTGTTCGCCAAAAGGTCCATAGAGGTGACCCTGGCCTTGGCAGACCAGAAAGAGGCAGGGCAGACGGCCCTGTTGTTTCAGAAGGGGGGCGCGTCAACAACTATTGACGGCGCATCTCTACGGGTCACCGGTGGTTTGGGGAAGATCCTTGAAAACAGCCTTGATGACGCGGATATGATGTATCATAATAATGGAAAAGGGGTCTCAGACAAGTACGGCCTTGATGAAAAACGGGTCCTCTTCAACTGGTGGAAGGCCCTCAAGGAGATGGACAAGGACCTTAAAAACCAGGAAAAATTCAAGGAGGCCAAGGTGGTGGCCACGGTCATCAAAAAGGCCATAGAACCCTCCTACAACTATTATAAGATAATACCGGATAAGATCTCCGACCGGTTAGGCATTGTCATCTTCTCCCTGATCTTCTATGTGGTCTATACCCTCTGGTACGGCTTTGCAGTCATGTTCATGTTCGAGGGGTGGGGCCTGAGGCTGGAACATTAACTAATTGAAAAATGAATATTGACTATTGACTATTATTGGTTTCGTAAGGGGTCTCCAAGGCCGTCACTCCCGCTTTTGCGAGAATAATGACGATGCGTGCTTTTGGACTTTTTACGAGTTTGTCAAGATTGTTGGAGCGAAACGGAAATCCCGCCTGATCAGGTTTTGGGCGGGATTGATTGAAGGAAGCTGGACAGATTTAAAAGGCTAAAGGCGAGTGGTATACTGACAGCCTTTAGCCTTTTTTTGTATTTCCCGGTAGAAATAGGTGCCTCTCAATCCGCAACAATGCCCAGAGGTCGTAGGTCAGAGGTCAGAAAAACAAATACCGGAATCCAGTATCGAGCATTGAAGGCGTAAGGCTCCCCGCAAAAAGCACGGGATCTTCGACAAGGCTCAAGGCCTGAGGAAAACAACCCGCAACCCGTAACCCGAGACATCCCATGGGCCAGGTGCTTGATCTCATAAAGGGGTTTTTTCCCCGTAAGGACAAGGACGGCCGGGCAAATGCCGAAGAACTCCGTGTGGACTTCAGGGCCAGGTACCATCATTTCAAGCTCATCCTCAACGCCAACAACAGATCTCTTCAAATAATGGCCGACCTGGAGAAGACCCTCGGGTCAGGGCAGCCCTTTGGCATGTCATTTGTAAAGGCCGCCTGCACTGCCGTATCGGTCAACCTGTTCCAGATGGTAAAGAATCTGAGGGAATTGGGCCCGGGGAAGTACGACGAGCTTTCAGAAAGTTACAACCGCATCCAGAGAAGGATCGACCGGTTGCTCACGGAAAAGCGGCGTGTAAAGGATGAACGGCTTATTATCCCCTTAGGTTCCATAGACAGGGAGATGGTGGATCTGGTGGGAGCCAAGATGGCCAGTATAGGAGAGATAAGGAACAGGATAGGGGTACCTGTCCCCGATGGGTTTGCCATTACCTCTGTGGCCTATGAGAGGTTTATGGAACATAACGATCTGCAGCCGGAGATCGACAGGCGTTTCCAGTCCATGGACATGGAAGATATGGAGAGCCTGTACACCCTTAGCGCAGAGGTCCAGCAGCTCATCATCAGGGCAGATATGCCGGAGGATCTCCAGAAGGCCATCATAAATGCCTGCCTGGCCCTTGAACAGGCAGAGGGCAGGGAGATAAGGCTCGCCGTCAGAAGCAGCGCCCTTGGCGAAGACAGTTCAGGGACCTCGTTTGCAGGACAGTATCGCACCGAGCTGAACGTGGGCACTGAAGAGATCCTTGAGGCATACAAGGAGGTCGTTGCGAGCAAATACAGCCTTCCGGCCATAACCTACAGGCTTAACAGGGGGTTCAGGGACGAGGACATCGCCATGGGCGTGGGCTGTCTTGTCATGCTCAATGCCCGTGCGGGCGGTGTAATCTATTCACGCAGTCCTGTGGATCCAGGGGATGATTCGATCTTCATAAACTCCGTATGGGGTCTTCCCGAATCGGTGGTTGATGGAAGTGTTGCCTGCGATCTCTTTGTTGTGTCCAGGAAAAGACCCATGGGAGTCATCCGGAAGGAGATAAATGTCAAGGAGACCAAGGCCGTCCTCGGTTCAAGAGATGGGATAAGCCGCGTGGAGCTCTCCCGGGATATGGGTGAAATCCCCTCCATTGATGAAGAGCAGGCCTGTATTTTAGCGGAAATGGCTGTCAGGATAGAGGATTACTACACACTGCCCCAGGACATTGAATGGGCCGTGGATCCCGAAGGGGTTATATATATCCTTCAGTGTCGCCCCGTGCAGCAAATGGAGACGCCAGGGGGCCTTCAGAATGAAGATTCCATTGGCGTTGATGAAGATGTTATTCTGGTCAGGGGTGGTGTCACCGCAAGCAGGGGAACCGCATGGGGGCCTGTGTATCTGGCAGATAGTGGAGCGGATATCCTAAAATTTCCCGAGGGCGCCATCCTGGTTGTGCAGCAGGCCCACCCGAGATGGGCATCACTCCTGAGCCGCGCCGCCGCTGTGGTCACGGAGCAGGGAGGGATTGCGGGACATCTTGCCTGTGTTGCAAGGGAGTTCGGGGTTCCCGCCCTCTTTGGCGTCAAGGGAGTCAGGGACCTGCTCGAAAGCGGTGAAACCGTCACGGTTGACGCCGGGGGCCTTATCATATACAGAGGAAAAATTGAGCCCCTCCTGATCAAATGGGATAAAGCAAGAAACCTGATGAAGGGGAGCCCTGTCCATGAAATCCTTGAAAAGGTCAGCAGGCACATCGTTCCCCTGAACCTGTTAGATCCTGATTCCCCTGACTTCATTCCCGCAAACTGTGAGACCTTCCATGATATTACCCGGTTTGTCCATGAAAAGGCCGTACATGAGATGTTCAGTTTTGGTAAGGACCACGACTTCTCCGAGAAATCCAGCAAGCAGCTCTTCTACAAGGTTCCCATGCAGTGGTGGATCCTGAATCTTGACGACGGTTTCAAAGAGGAAATCGAGGGGAAGTACGTGAGGCTCGAACAGATCGTCTCCATCCCCATGCTGGCCTTCTGGGACGGATTTGTGGCCGTTCCCTGGGAAGGTCCCCCGGCCGTTGACGGTAAAGGGTTCATGTCGGTCATGTTCCAGTCAACCCGGAACACGGCCCTCACTCCTGGCATACGTTCCCCCTACGCAGACCGGAACTACTTTATGATCTCAAGGAACTACTGCAACCTCAATTCAAGACTCGGTTATCACTTCTCCACCATGGAGGCCCTGGTGAGCGAAAGGATCAGTGAAAACTACGTCAGTTTCCAGTTCAAGGGTGGTGCCGCCGACCATGGGAGACGCATAAAGAGGGCACTCTTCATAAAGGAGATCCTTGAAACATATGACTTCAGGGTGGAGATCAGGGAAGATAATCTCATTGCCCGCGTGGAGCATCATGAAATGGGGTACATGAAAGAGCGACTCCAGATCCTGGGCTATCTCACCCTCCACACCAGACAACTGGATATGATAATGGCCAACCACTCAGAGGTGAGGTATTATAAGAACAAGATGGAGAGGGATATACGGGATATGCTCACACGGGGTGAAAATTCACAGGAATCCTGAGACCTGGAGAGGGGCTTCAGCTTTTCATGGTCCTGGTTTAAGGGCCAACATGCGATTTCGTTCAAGGAGGAGAACAGATGGGAGATGAATTTCAAAGGGTCCGCGTGGCAGTGGTTCAGTCCAGTCCGGTCCTCTTTGACCGTGAGGCCACGGTGGAGAAGGCGTGCAGGATTATCGGTGAGGTGGGAGGTCAGGGCGCGGACCTGGTGCTTTTTCCTGAGGCCTTTATCCCGGCCTACCCCAGGGGGTTGGGCTTCGGGGCGGTGGTGGGGAGCAGGACCCCGGAGGGAAGACGGACCTTTGAGCGCTATTGGGCAAACGCCGTTCAGGTACCAGGCCCGGCTATCGAGGCCCTGGGCAAGGCCGCCCGCGAGGCGGGGATCTATCTTTCCATCGGCGTTATCGAGCGGGACAGCACCTTCAGCCGGGGGACCCTCTACTGTACCCTTCTCTACTTCGACCCCCAAGGGATACTCATGGGCAAACACCGCAAGCTCAAGCCCACCGCCTCTGAACGGCTCATATGGGGAGAGGGAGACGGCAGCACCATGCCGGTCTTCAACACCCCCATAGGCCGGATCGGGGGGTTAATCTGCTGGGAGAACTACATGCCCCTGGCAAGGATGGCCATGTACGGAAAAGGGGTCGAGATATACCTGGCCCCCACCGCAGATCACCGTGATACGTGGCACTCCACCCTGCGCCACATAGCCTGTGAGGGCCGCTGCTTTGTCCTTGGATGCAACCAGTTCATTACAAAGGATATGTACCCGGGCGACCTGGAGGGTCTGGAAGAGCTGGATGAGCAGCCGGACACAATGTGCCGCGGCGGGAGCGCCATAGTCTCACCCTTCGGTGAGGTCCTGGCCGGCCCCCTCTACGATGAGGAGGGGATCCTCACCGCCGACCTGGACATGGCACAGATAGCCCAGGGCAAGTTCGACTTTGACGTGGCCGGACACTACGCCCGGCCCGACGTGTTCCAGCTCGTGATCAACGAAAACCCCTTTGATCCTGTGGTGCGGAGACCGTCATAGATCGATTCCCTGAAAGATCTGTCAGAACTCTCCCGTTCCCGTATCCCGGGCCATGCTCACCACCGACCATGATAGATTTCCAGCCGTGTGCTTGAAAAGCCTGCACGATTTTCAGCAAAAGGCTATTTGCTGTAAGACCTCAAAAACCCAGAGCACGGGAGATTCCCCCGAAAAGGAATATATCTCCCTGTAGCCATTCTGACCGGCGCCGGATCAATGAAGAGGGCCTCTTTTTGTAACCCCCTGTGCCTTTAGTCCCGCTTGAGCGGGGCTTCGAGGACTTCACGATTGAGCGGCGACCGGAGATGGTCTGAAGCTGAGATACTAAAATGTGAAGAGTTGAAGAGTTGGGGAGGCTTCGCGAGCTCACCCTAAAGGGCTCGCTCGCCTCCCCAACATCTATAACTCGGAAAAGTACCAGTTATTTTTTCGTGAGCCCTGAGGGGACGTTCCATGTCGTGATGGAATATTTTGTTGCGTCCTTTGGAAAAGAGGCCTCCACGCACTAAGGGTAACCGCACAACATTGAATAATTTTACTTGACAAGGAAGATTATCCGGATATAATTGCCTCCATATGAAAACTATCAAGAACAGGCTCCTGAAGATTGAATTGCCCCCCAAACGTTCCGCTTTCCTTTGGGGACCTCGGAGAACCGGTAAAACTTATTGGATAAACAGGCGGTTCTCTGACTCAATTCTAATTGATCTCCTCAAAACCGACCTTTTTGCGGACTACGCCTCCCATCCGTCATTGCTCCGCGAGCGTTATCAAGGGCATGAGGGGCTCGTTGTCATCGATGAAATTCAGATGGTTCCGGACCTGCTCAATGAAATCCATTGGCTCATTGAAAATACCGGCGCTTCCTTTCTGATGACTGGGTCAAGTGCCCGTAAACTTCGGCGCGGACACGCAAATCTGCTTGCCGGTCGCGCCTGGCGATATACCATGGCTCCGCTAACCTGGGCTGAAACAGAAGGTTTTGACCTGGAGCAGATTTTCATTTCAGGTCTTCTGCCCCCGCATTTCCTCTCATCTGATCCCATCCAGGATCTCAGGTCGTACGTGGCGGACTATCTGAAAGAAGAAATCGCGGCCGAGGCCGTCACACAGAATATCCCTGCATTTGCCGAGTTTCTGCGTGTTGCAGCACTGACTTCCGGTGAACTGCTAAATTATACCAATGTTGGCAGAGAGACAGGTGTCAGCGCCAAGGTAGTGAGAAACTATTTTCAGATTTTAGAAGATACGTTGTTAGGATTCAGGGTATCTCCCTGGCGTAAAGTAAAAAATCGACGTCTCATTGAAACCGAAAAATTTTATCTCTTTGATGTGGGGGTAGCCAATTATTTGGCACGTCGCATGCCTAAGGTGGGCACTCCTGAATTCGGTCATTCCTTGGAACACTATATCCTGATGGAACTGAAGGCATACCAGGCTTACCAAAATCCCGAGCTTGATATTCGATACTGGCGCACCAGCACCGGTTTTGAAGTGGACTTCATACTTGGCGACATGAATGTGGCCGTAGAAGTCAAAGGAGCCCAGAGGATACACAGTGGTCATGTAAGGGGTCTAAAGGCCCTGTTAGAAGAAAATCCCGTAGGACGTGCGATCATCGTTTCGCTGGAAAAGGAACCAAAAAAACTTGAACCCTCTTTGGAAGTCCTGCCCTGGCAGGTCTTCCTTGAGGCATTATGGTCGGGGGAGCTGGTTTAACGGTTATAGACTTCCAGATAAAGATTTTGGACTGCGTTATCGGTCGGAATCGTCGACGACGTACTATGGGTACGACTTACTCCGATTCCTCCCTCTAGCCTTGCCAAAATCTTTATCTGGAATTCTATACTTGCACTGGCGCAAGAGAAACGGACAAAAAAGTGCGTTAACAGCCCCACATTGAAGCCTCTAAGCAACCCATCTTTCGCGGGGCGGTCGGTCATGGCAGGTACTTGTCAAGCCCCATATGCCCGTGAAGTTCAAGGAACTCCTGTTTCCCCTTTGTGAGCAGTATGGAGAGGTAGCTGAACCCCTGGTACGGCAGGGCGTAGCGCTCCAGGCCCGGTTCTGTGCACCGCCTGCATTCGGGGAACCTGCCCACGTTCCTTCGAAACCGGAAGGCCTCTCTTGAGCTGAAAAGGTTCTCCACAGGGGCATGAAGGATGTTTCCCATGCCAATGTTTATGAG
>DREN01000156.1 GCA_011051075.1 Deltaproteobacteria bacterium
AAAATATTCCATCACGACATGGAACGTCCCCTTAGTTGGATTACAGCTTCGGAGCAGGCAGGGACCAGTACATGCTCCAACCGAGACTCTCCCCTGGGGCTCTCCCGTAGCCTGTTTCAAGCGCATGCTGCCGTCCCCATGCAATGAGACAGGGTTTTGCGTCCTTTGGAAAAGAGGCCCCCACGGACTAAGGGTAACCGCAGAGGTCGGGATCTTTCAGACCCATCAGGGATAGACCGATTTCAGGATCCCTGTGTGGACAATTCCGGCTTGTCCGCCCATGGCGGATCAATCCGGGTCAGGAGGCAAGATGGACGCAAGAGTCCCCACGCGTGAAGAGGCCTACGCCCTCCTCACTAAGTATAACAGCAGCGAAAGTCTCATAAAGCACGCCCTGGCGGTCGAGGGGGTCATGCGTTATTGCGCCCGGAAACGGGGGGAAGACGAGGATAAATGGGGGATTATCGGCCTGGTGCATGACCTTGACTACGAGCAGTTTCCAGAAGAGCACTGCCGCATGAGCCGGAAGATCCTTGAGGAAAACGGCTGGCCCGAGGAGTATATACGGGCCGTGGTGAGCCACGGCTGGGGGATCTGTTCAGACGTGGAACCTCGGACTGAGCTGGAAAAGGTCCTTTACGCCGTTGACGAGCTGACCGGGCTTGTGGTTACCACGGCCCTGGTTCGTCCCTCCAGGAGCGTTATGGACCTGAAGGCAAAATCGGTGAAAAAGAAGTGGAAGGATAAGCGTTTTGCGGCCGGTGTTGACAGGTCCATCATCGAAAAGGGGGCCCACATGCTTGGCGTAGAGTTGCCTGACCTTATAACGGATACCATCATGGGAATGAGGGATGTGGCCGAGGAGATCGGGCTGAAAGGGACCGCTGCCGGAGATTAGGAAAGGATCAGGGATCGTGGTCCACAGAGACGATCCCTGGAACGGGAGGTCGGGGCCTTAAAAAACGGGGTTCAGGCGGACCCTTTCAGGGGGGAGTACCCATGAATTTGGCAAGATTTCCAAGGAGACGCTACACTGCCGGGCATACGCCAATGGAAAAGGCGGCACGGTTTTCCGAGGCCCTGGGAGGGCCTGAGATCTATATAAAAAGAGATGACCTATTAGGCCTGTCAGCGGGTGGAAACAAGACACGCAAACTTGAGTTTCTTGTGGCCCACGCCCTGGCGCAGGGGGCAGACACCCTGATAACATGCGGGGCCGTCCAGTCCAATCACTGCCGTCTGACCCTTTCCGCGGCGGTCAGGGAAGGGCTCAAGTGCAGGCTTGTGCTGGAGGAACGGGTTCCAGGCACCTTTGACCCAAGGGCAGGGGGGAATATCTTTCTCTTCAACCTGTTGGGCGTGGATAAGATCGATCTGGTGCCTGAGGGATCGGATACAACGACTGAAATGGAGCGGGTAGCCAGAGAGGTGGAGTCAGAGGGTGGCAAGCCCTATCTGATTCCTGTTGGGGGATCCAATCCTATTGGTGCCACCGGGTACGTGGCCTGCGCGCAGGAGATCATGCACCAGACCTTTGACATGGGGCTGAATATTGATACCCTGGTTTGTGCCAGCGGAAGCGCCGGTACACAGGCGGGTCTTGTGGCCGGTCTTTACGGCTGCTGTATGGATATGGAGGTGGTGGGAATCAACGTGAGCCGCGGCAGGGAAGAGCAGGAGGAGATAGTTTACGGTCTGGTGAAAGAAACCGCTGACAGGGTAGGAGTGAGTGCTCAGATTCCCCGTGATGCCGTCACCTGCCTGGGGGATTACGTGGGACCGGGCTATTCTCTGCCCACCCCTGAAATGGCCGAGGCTGTCAAACTGCTGGCCAGGACAGAGGGGATCCTCCTTGATCCGGTATATACGGGCAAGGCCATGGCCGGCCTGATAGATCTGGTCAGGGGGGGACGATTCAACAGGGAGAACAAGATTCTCTTTCTCCATACCGGGGGTACGCCGGCCCTGTACGTGTATGCGGATTACCTTCTTTCCCATTAACCCTTTACCAGGTACTTACCTGACCGGAAAGGGATGGGACGGTTTTAAGCTCGCATGTCCGATAGAGGGGTTTTTTTTGGGGCAATGTTGATGCCAGGGCCGCTATGCCACCCGGCTGCCGGGGAGGGGTTTATGAGGGGCCAGAGGGGGAGCTGTCTTTAATGCCTGAATACCATCTGGGGATCTACATGGGCCACGATACAGGGGTGGCCGTGGTGGATGATAAACTGAACGCGGTGTTGGTCTTTGAGGAAGAGCGGTTTAACGGGGAGAAGATGACCTACTTCAACCCCTATTTCTCCCTCAAAGAGATGATCAGGCTCGGTCTCAACCGCTTCAGGACCATCACCTTCGGCTTTGATCCTGATGAGGGACGGGCGGATTTTCTACGGAAATTCGTAAGGTTCCAGAAGGTACGCTCCGACGAAATCCTGAGCTACCTTGCCGGGAAGATCACCTACGATGAGGTCCGCTTTGTGGGACACCACGATTGCCATGCGGCAGGGGCCTTTTTCCCTTCGGGCTTTCGGAACGCGGTAGTAATGGTCGCGGATGGGACCGGCGAGTCCGAGTCAACGTCCTTTTACGTGGGCAGGGGAAACTCCCTGTCACGGGTTTCAACGGAGCTCACCAACGATTTCTCCCTGGGAATACTCTACCAGTACTTCACCGAGTGGCTGGGCTACCGGAGCGACAACACATCACAGCACTGCGGAAAAATAATGGGCCTGGCCAGCTACGGGGATCCCGTCTACAAGGACGAGATTCGCAGCCTCCTTGAAAGTGGTGAAGGCTGCTACAGGTGGCCCGGCAGGTCGCTCCTGAGTATGAGGGAAAAAATGGCCCAGGCCATAGGTCTGCCTCAGCCAAGGCCTGTCAAGGAGTTCAACAGACTTCAGGCCGATGTGGCCGCCAGTATTCAGGCCCTCTTAGAGGAGATGGTCCTTGAGAAGCTCAGGAGGATCAGGGAGGCGCACCTCTTTGAAAACCTGTGTTTTTCAGGGGGCGTTGCCATGAACAGTCAGCTCAACTACCATATCCTGAAGTCGGGTATCTGCAGGCATCTCTTTGTACAGCCCCTTGCCTCTGACAGGGGTATCCCTCTGGGTGCGGCACTGGTCTCTGCCGCTGAAGCCATGGGCCCTGGCGCAGGGAGTAGACCGACAGGGGGTGTTTACCTTGGATATGAAGAGACCTCTCCCAGGAGAGAACTTGGCCGTCTCATGGAGGAGTATGACCTTCCAGTACACGTGGAAAAGGAGGAGATCTCACCGCGAGAGATCGCCCGGCTCCTCCAAGGGAATCAGATCCTGGCCCTGTTTCAGGGGAGACAGGAGATTGGACCCAGGGCCCTGGGCAACCGATCCATCCTGGCCGCGCCCACCACTTATGCACGTGACAGGACCAACCGCCTTGTCAAGTACAGAGAGCCGTGGAGGCCCTTTGCACCCACTGTGCTGGAAGAAGAGGTCGGTAACTTCTTTGACATTGACAGACCCGAGCCCTTTATGACGGTGATATACGGGGTCCTGCCCGACAAGAGAGGGGGGATGGAGGGAGTAACACACGTGGACGGGACCGCCAGACTCCAGACGGTGAGCCGTGAGCAGAATCAGCTGTTTCATGAAATAGTAGTGGAATATCAGAAGCTGAGCAATATCCCGATCCTCCTTAACACATCTTTCAACATTAATGGACAGCCCATAGTCAGGACCATATACGATGCCATTCTTACCTTTCTGTGCAGCGGTATAGACGGGCTTCTGATCGAAAATACCCTGCTGCGAAAGGAGAGGGACCTGCCCAAGGACCATCTTAACAGGCTGGATCGTATCCTCTCTGAGGCCACGAAAAACGCGAAATCGATCGTACTTCAGCTCCTTGACTATTCAGAGGAGACAGAGGCCCTGCTCATGAAGCTCCTTGAATGCCCGTGCATCAAGTTCCGAAAGGCCTACGGGTCCACGCCTGTTTCCAGGTGCCACGTGGGCGGCCACACCAAGAGGAGTTGGGATATCGTCTCCCGCATAGAACCATGGGTGAAGAAATTCATATACGGGGATCGAGGGAGACCGCCTGTAGAAGAGGATGAGATATGTATTATGGTCACTGGAAAGAGGTTGATCGAGGCCTCCAGCCGGCCGACCCGGACCTATGTGAGGTTCGATCGGAACGTTTTCAGGGATATCGTTGAAGATTACGCCAGAGCCCCGGAGTGCCACAGGTATTATTTCCTGGACAGGGAACTCCACCTCTTTGACGTTGATTATCTCCGTAGCCGATTTGAGCCCTTTGGCCTAAGAGAGATGAGCGCGCACCGGTTTCCCGGCCAGGGTTCTCCAATGGAGATCCTGGAGAAGGGAGATCCCGTATCCCTGCCGGCAGGTGCGGACGAGACCGCGGTTGTTGACAGCGAAGAGGAGGATATGTACGAGACACTGGCAGACGCGTAGCAGTGTCGCGTTTTGAGGTTGGCTGTGAGACCTCCCCTGGGTCTGGTCCGCAACCTCCATGTGATATATAGACTTCCAGATAAAGATTTTGGACTGCGTTATCGGTTGGAATCGTCGACGATGTACTACGGGTACGACTTACTCCGATTCCTCCCTCTGGCCTTGCCAAAATCATTATCTGAAACTCTATACTACCAGTTCCGAGGGTGTCGTCTGTTCATTTTCGGGTGTTTCAGATGGGAAAGTATCAGAGACTTGTAATATGCCTCATGCTCCTTCTGCCCCTGCTCCATGGCGGCAGTGCTCCGGCAGGAAAGGCCTATATCTGGCGGGATAAGGATGGAGGTATCCATTTTTCCGGCAGTCCCCCTCTATCTGATGAGGTTGGCTCCAGGATCGAAGAAAGGGAGTTCAAGGAGCCTGAGGGCCAGGAAAAAGCAAAGCCCCCTGAGGCAAGAAGTCCTGTTGAACGTGCGGTTCAGAGCACCTTCAGGCTCAGAAACAAGAGGGGCGGGGCCTCAGGTTTTTTTATAAGCAGCACCGGCCTGGCCATCACGGCGAGGCACGTGGTACAGGGCATTACGTACAGTATGAAGGCAGAGGTCCCTGGAGAAAAAGAGAGGTTCAGGGTGCGGGTGCTGAAAAAGAGCAGGAAGTACGACCTTGCCCTGCTTCGTGTATCCATCAGGAGACCCGTTAACTACCTTGAAATCAGGGACCCCAGGACCCTGGTGCCAGGGGAGGAGGTCTGGGCCGTTGGAAATCCCCTGCTGGCCTTCAGGGAGACCGTTACCAAGGGGATTTTCAGCAGGATATTCCTGGAATCGGACTGGAAGACTGAGCTGAAGATGAAGAGACCCCCCTTCAAGTTCAGGGGTGACTGGGTCCAGTTTTCCGCGCCCATTATCGGAGGAAACAGTGGCGGTCCCCTGGTGGACAAGCAGGGCAGGGTGATCGGGGTTGTAAGCCTGGGCAACACCATGCACAGGGCCATTAACTTCGCAGTGCCGAGTACCTATATAAGGGAGGAGTTTGCATCTTACCTTGAATAGTCCTCTTCCATCCCCATCTGGGCCAGGATCCTTTCCACATCCTCCATGGTGGTGGCCCTCACATGTGAGTCCAGTTTTTCGTTTCCATAGGCGATGAACCGTACCCCGGCGGACCTGGCCGTCTCAAGGTCGATGAGAGAGTCGCCTATGTAAACGGCCTGCTCCGGGCCGATATGAAAAAAGGCGAGGATCTTATGGATAGATTCGGGATGGGGTTTCGGGTGTTTCACATCCAGGGATGAGACCACAATATCAAAGAATCCGCTAAGGCCGTTCTGTTCCAGGACCTCTCCAATGGTGTTGCTCCGATTAGTGGCCACTGCGAGACCCGCAACAGGCCTGAGTTTCACCAGAAGCCTTTTGAGACCGGGCGTAATCACCATATCTTTTATGAAGGGTGAATAGTCCACCACCATCCGGTAGTTCTGGGCCTCATCAGTAAAGGGGGTGCCCTGGAAGATATGCCGGACAGAGCTCTCTGCCGTGTTCATGTGAACAAAATCCACCGCATCCCTGTTCATGGGGGGCCGGCCGAAATGCTCAAGGAGGTGGTTGTAAAAGTTGATGTTGGCCTGGCGGGAGTCAAACATGACGCCGTCACAATCAAATATGACCGCTGATATCCTTTTTTTGCCGTTCATGGTGCATAAGGGTCCCTGGAGACCGCGCCGGGACCTCCTTTCTCTGTGGCAGGCCCTTACGCGGGACGGTGAAGAAATCCGATCAGGGCAAGAATAAAAATCAGCGCGCTGAACCCGTAGATACCAAGAGTAAACACGTTGATGGCGGGTATGCCGGGACCGAAGAGAAGATCCTTGTTGAGCCAGTAGGCCCAGTAGAACAGGAACAGATAGTTGATGAGGAGGGCCGTTTTAGCCCTTCCTATGAACAGAATCAAGGTGCATGAAAGTAATAGAAGCCCCATCTGATACAGGGGTATGGTCAACTCCTTTGTGAAAAGCATCTCCATGGCAACCTCCCTCCTTCAGCGTTAAAGCCATTGCTTTGAGACCTGTTCTCCACCAGCACTGTGCTGGCTAATCGAGTATCTGATCAAAAAAGTATGTAACCCCTAAAAAGCCACCCAGGGAATTGATGCTGTTGTTCCTCCTTGACATGCCGGCGTTGGAGATGTGATGAAACATCGCCTCTAAAGACACCCCCCAGCTCCTGGAGATCAGGTACTGTAATCCCATGCTGCACTGGGGGGTGAACTCAATGGCCTGTCCGATTGCCGTCTGGGTTTCGTCCTTGTACACGTCGTTATATACAATACCCGCTCCCCCCTGTATAAAGGGGACCAGGTCCCAGCCGGGCTGCACAAAGTTATAGCGGAACAGGAGGGTTATCCCCCCCATATAACTTCCAGGTCCCTTGAAAATGATTGAGTTGGTGATCTCCGCTATCCCTTCCCAGTTTCCCCTCAGCGCGCTTTTCCCCGGACCGGGGCTGGTCAGCATCCAACCGAACCGCAGGTTGGCCTGGGCGTAGTTGAGGGTGGGGCTTCCCTCCGGGAATCCGGTAAGGGAAAACAGGGCACCGGAGGCCAGTTGAACCGAGGCCCGTCCCTTTGTATAAAGAGGGTCGGACGGTTCAAGGTCTGAGGCAGATAACTCACCCGCCCCGGCCCACCAGCAGAGGGCCGCAACACAGACGAAAACCGATATTCGTTTCACCATCCGGAACCTTTGCCCCTCATCTCAGGCCGTCCACCCATGGTGAAGACTGAGCCTCCAGTCATTTCTCAAATCTGTTCCACCTGTGCGGTTGCCCTTAGTCTGTGGGGGCCTCTTTTCCAAAGGACGCAACAAAATATTCCATCACGACATGGAACGTCCCCTTAGTTGTATTACAGCTTCGGAGCAGGCAGGAACCAGTACATGCTCCAACCGAGACCCTCTCCTGGGGCTTTCCCGTAGCCTGTTTCAAGCGCATGCTGCCGTCCCTATAAAATGAGACAGGGTTTTGCGTCCTTTGGAAAAGAGGCCCCCACGGACGGA
>DREN01000253.1 GCA_011051075.1 Deltaproteobacteria bacterium
ACGGTAATGAGTTCAAACTTAGACCGCCCCGTCCTCCCGCACTTCCCCCCGGAGGGCTGGTGAGGGTGGACGGGACCTTCGTGCCCCCGGATGAGGATGGGGAAGGGGTTGAGCTCATGATCGACCCCCGGTCTGAACGGCTTCAACTGCTCAGGCCCTTTGATAAATGGGATGGAAAGGATTTTGTCGACCTGCCCGTCCTAATCAAGACTAAGGGGAAAACAACCACGGACCATATATCGCCCGGTGGCAAGTGGCTCAGGTTCAGGGGACATCTGCCGAATATATCCAGGAACATGCTGATAGGCGCTGCCAACGCCTTCACGGGCGAAACAGGGACAGGAACCAACGTAATCACGGGCGAAAAGGGGGTAAGGCTTCCAGATCTCGCGCTTTATTACAGGGAAAATACCGGCGGTTTTGTAGTTGTGGGTGATGAAAACTACGGCGAGGGCTCCAGCCGGGAACATGCGGCCATGAGCCCCAGGTTCATGGGGGCCAGGGCCGTCATAGCAAGGTCCTTTGCCAGGATACACGAGGCGAATCTCAAGAAGCAGGGTATCCTGGCCCTGACCTTTTCAAAGGCGGCCGAATATGACCTGATCGAAGAATACGACCATATCAGCATGGTTGATCTTTCAGGGCTTCAACCGGGAAGGCCGGTGAAGGCCGTCATAAAGAAACGGGACGGGATTACCATTGAGATTCAACTGAATCATACCCTGACCCGGGAGCAGATAGGGTGGTTCAGGGCCGGATCCGCCCTGAATACCATTTCGGAGGGATAGGGGTTCACGGTTCAGAGGTCGGTGGGTTCAAAGGTTCAGAGGTTCAGGGTTTGAAAGGGGTGTTACCATGGCCGAAAAAGGAAAAGCCCCCTTCGTATGTCATATCTTCGTCTGTACCAACGACAGGGGCGGAAAACGAAAATCGTGCGCGGACAACAACAGCCGGCAGGTGAGGTCCAGACTCAAGGAGATCGTTAACGACAGGGGCTGGAAGGGAAAGGCGAGGGTCTCCCAGTCGGGATGCATGGGGCTCTGTGCCAAAGGCTCAAACGTGATTATCTACCCCCAGGGAATATGGTTTTCAGGGGTCCTGCCCGAGGATGTTGAGGAAATAGCGGCTACTGTAGTGGGCATTGTTGAGGGCGACTGATCAGGCTGAGCCATCTTACCTGCGGAAGCATTCCGCGGATGCTGTATGAGAACGAGGTTGGACAGTGACACGCAAGAAGAAGAGGGCCACTGCAACAGAAAAAACGGGGGCCCGGGCGAGTAACCAGGATAAATCCTCGGGCAACGGACCGGGGGTGGGAAAAAAGCGATTCCGCCAGATCGTCTTTAAGGACTGGTGCAAGAAGTGTGGCATCTGCAGAGCATTCTGTCCGAAAAATGTGATCGGACAGGACGAATCCGGAGGACCGGTATTCGAGCGCCCGGAGGACTGCATCGGATGCAGGTTCTGCGAACTGCACTGCCCTGACTTTGCAATAACCGTACAAGAGATCCATACTGATCCGGCGGGAGATCTGCCATGAACACCCCATTATCCGAAAAAAGAAGGCTTGTACAGGGTAACGAGGCCATTGCCGAGGGGGCCCTGGCCGCTGGATGCAGGTTTTTTGCCGGCTATCCCATCACCCCCGCCTCGGAAATCAGCGAGGTCCTGTCCTCCCGCCTGCCCCAGGTGGGGGGCTCCTTCATCCAGATGGAGGATGAGATCGCCAGTATGGGCGCCATAATAGGGGCCTCCATCGCTGGGATGAAGGCAATGACCGCCACCAGCGGTCCCGGCTTTTCCCTGATGCAGGAAAACTTAGGCTTTGCCTGCATCACGGAGACCCCCTGCGTTGTCGTCAACGTGATGCGCGGGGGCGGGAGCACCGGGCTGCCCACCTGTCCCGGGCAGGGCGACGTGATGCAGGCCAAATGGGGTACCCACGGCGATCATCCGATTATCGTTCTAGCCGTATCAAGCGTTGCCGACTGTTTCGAGATAACCATCCAGGCCTTCAACCTTTCCGAGAAGTACCGGGTTCCGGTGGTCATCCTCTCCGATGAAGTGGTCTCCCATACCAGGGAAACGGTGGTCTTTCCCTCTCCCTGGGATATGGAGATCGTGGACAGGACAGGCCCAAGTGTCCCCCCTGAATGGTACGTCCCCTATGAGGATAACAGCATAGGGGTGCCGGACATGGCCACGTTAGGGGAGGGATACAGGTACCATATTACAGGGCTGATCCATGACGAAAGGGGTTTTCCCACCCAGCGACCCGAAGAGATCGAGGCCTTTACCGGCCGTTTGTTTCGAAAGCTTGCCCAGGGCCTCCATGAAATTCAGAAGATTAAGACCTTTATGATGAACGACGCAGAGGTGGCGGTAATCGCCTACGGTTCCGTGTCCCGCGCTGCCCGAAGCGCGGTCCTTGAAGCCCGGGACAGGGGTGTAAGGGCGGGGATGCTGCAACTGATTACCCTCTTCCCCTTCCCGGAACACCTGGTGGATAATGTCCTGAAACAGTGCAGCAAGGTGGTGGTGCCTGAGATGAACATGGGCCAGATCTACAGGGAAGTGCAGCGTGTCAACCAGGGCAAGACCCGTGTGGAGAAGTACAGCCGCATTGACGGTCAGTTTATCACCCCCGATGAAATCCTTGGTAAACTGCTGCCTGAGGAATGAAATATGCCACAGGAAGTAACAAAACTGATCCACAAGTATCTCCGCCGCGACAAGAAGTTTCCCCATGTGTGGTGCCCGGGATGCGGTAACGGTGTTGTACTTGGTTCCCTGATCCGTGCCATTGACAGGCTGGGGCTGACAAAAGACGAGGTTGTACTGGCCTCGGGTATAGGATGTTCAGGCCGAATGCCCGTGTACGTGGATTTCAACACCCTACATACGACTCATGGACGTGTCCTTACCTTTGCCACCGGTATTAAGCTGGCCAAGCCCTCCATGACGGTGATCACCGTCATGGGTGACGGGGATGCCACGGCCATAGGGGGGAATCATTTCATCCATGCGGCCAGGAGGAATCTGAACCTGACGGCCATCATAATAAACAATCAGATCTACGGAATGACAGGTGGACAGTTTTCGCCCACAACCCCCTACGGCTCAAAGGCCGCAACAGCCCCCTACGGTCATATAGAGCATGCCTTCTCCATAGCCGAGCTGGCAGTGACAGCCGGGGCCGCTTTTGTGGGACGGGGAACGGTTTTCCATGTGCAGCTTCTGGACAGGCTCATCGAGGCCGCGGTCATGAAGCGTGGTTTCAGTGTGGTGGAGGTCGTTTCCAACTGTCATATCCAGTTCGGGAGACGGAACGAAATGGGAAATCCCGTGACAATGATGGAATGGATGAGGGATCATGCCGTAACCGTGGGAAGGGCGGGGGAGATGTCACCTGAAGAGCTTGATGGGAAGTTTACCATAGGGATCCTAATTGATGAGGAAAAACCCGTGTACACGGAGGAGTATGACAGGATCAGAGAGCGGGCGGGAGGTTCGGATCCCGCCGGGGATCTATGAGATGGAAGATGAACGTTACGAGATCAGGTTAAGCGGCTCCGGAGGACAGGGTATCATCATGGCGGCCATAGTATTAGCCGAGGCAGCAGGGGTCTACGACCTAAAGTACGTATGTCAGACCCAGAGCTACGGGCCTGAGGCAAGGGGAGGGACCAGCAAGGCCGAGGTGATTATCAGTAACACCCCCATCGATTACCCAAAGGCCATACGGCCGGATCTGCTTCTGACCATGAACCAGGAGGCCTGCGATACATATTTCCACGATCTGAAGACCGGGGGCCTCCTGGTGGTGGATTCTACGCTGGTCCGTCAGATACCCCCCTGTCGCGTGGCCGCCATCCCCTTCACAAAGATCGCACGGGAGGAGATCAACAAGGAGATGGTGGCCAACATGGTGGCCCTGGGCGCAGTGGGAGAACTCTCTCCGGTCATATCCCTTAAGGGCCTTGAGCAGGCCCTGATGGCCAGGGTACCCAGGGGCACGGAGGACATTAATCGCAGGGCCCTTAATGCGGGGATAGAAGCTGCAAAGAGGTTCGATCTCCAGGATTTCCCCATGACGGCCACAGTGGAAGAAGAGATTTGACCTCCTGGTTAACGGGGTCCTTTCCTCATGAAACCCGCATTCCCATGAACAGTATCCATGATGACTCCATGGTCCTGGCCGGAGATATCGGAGGGACCAAGACGGACCTGGGACTCTTTGTCCGGGGTAAAACCCGTCCACGGCTCAAGATTGCCGAGACCTATTCCAGCCTCGATGCCGACAGACCTGAAGATATTATAGAGAAGTTCCTGCGGAAGCACGAGGTCCCTGTGGGCGGGGCCTGCCTGGGCATTGCCGGTCCGGTTATCAATGGACGATGCAGGACGACCAACCTGCCATGGGAGGTGTCGGAAACCGGGATCATGGATCGTTTCAAATGGAAAAAGGTCCGCCTGATCAACGACCTGAAGGCCGCGGCCCTGAGCATCCCCCTCCTGAACAGCCGGGAGCTCCTTCGCCTAAACAGGGCCCGGGCTCCAAGGGGAAGGAACCTGGGGCTTATCGCCCCCGGCACAGGCCTGGGAACGGCACTTCTCATCCACAGGGAGGGCGGTTACCATGCCGTTCCTTCAGAGGGGGGGCACGTGGATTTCTCCCCCAACAACCAGGATCAGGTTGAGCTGTGGCGCTTCCTTCACAAACGCCTGGGCCATGTGAGCGTGGAGAGGGTGTTGTCCGGGCCCGGCCTGCTGAACATATATGCCTGGATGCGGAGCACAGGGCGGTACAGGGAACCGGAGTGGCTTCCCAAAGAGATGGAGAAGTTGGATCCCGCCGTTATCACTCACGGCGCACTGGGCAGAAAGGATCCCCTGTGCATATCAGTGGTTAAGATGTTCGTATCGGTCCTTGGAGCGGTCTCCGGCAACCTGGCCCTGACCGCCATGACCACCGGGGGCATCTACCTTGGAGGTGGAATTCCCCCCAGGATCGTATCCCTCTTGGAGCAGGGCTACTTCATGGAGGCGTTCACTGACAAGGGGAGATTCAGGAACCTCCTTGAGAAGATACCCGTAAAAGTGATCATGAACCAGAAGGCGGCCCTTATGGGAGCCGCGCGGTGCGCCCTTGAGCTTTAGGTCGATCACCGACAGTGAGGAAGGGAGATAACATGGCCTATTACCGGTACGGGGCAGGTGTGCTGGGGGTACTTTCTTTCCTGATCACGGGCCTGGCAGGCGCGGCCCTTCAGAAAGTGGACAACCGTATTTACCAGGAACTGCTTGAAAAATATGTAAGAAACGGCCAGGTGGATTACAGGGGTTTCAAGGAAGAGGAAAAGGAACTGGACCGATATCTGGAGGTGCTGGAACAGGTGGACTCAGAGGCCCTGTCTCGGGACGACCGGTTCGCCTTTTACATCAACGCCTACAACGCCTGGACCATCAAACTGATCCTGACGGGCTATCCCGACGTGAAATCGATCAAGGACCTGGGGTCCTTTTTCAGGAGCCCGTGGAAAAAAAAGATATGCCGCATTGACGGGGAGGTAATCTCCTTGGATCAGATAGAACACGGAATCCTCAGGCCTCGGTTTAAAGACCCACGGGTACACTTTGCCATAAACTGCGCTGCCAAGGGCTGCCCGCCTCTTCGTTCAGTGCCCTATGAGGGGACTAACCTTGATCAACAGTTGGACGAAATGGCAGCGGCCTTTATCAACGACCCATCGAGGAACCGCTTAGAGAGAAACACCCTCTACGCGAGCAGGATATTTGACTGCTTTGAGGAGGATTTGGGGGGGGGGATATCATAGGCTTCTTCCTGAAGTACGCGAGGGACGGCCTGAAGAAGAACCTGGAGAGGCAGAGGGAAGATATAAAGATCAGGCATCTTGACTACGACTGGACCCTTAACGGAAAGTAGATGCCTGGAGGATGGTTCCCATGAACCGATGTGGGGGATATCATGGCAAACTTTGATTTTGATCTGGGTGTAATAGGAGGTGGAGCGGCCGGGCTTACAGTTTCTGCAGGGGCGGCTCAGTTCGGCGCCAGGACCCTTCTCGTGGAAAGGGAGAAAGAATTAGGAGGAGACTGCCTCCACTTTGGCTGCGTCCCCAGTAAAACACTCATCAGGACGGCCCACATCTACCACTTTATGCGCAACTCAAAGGACTACGGCCTTCCCCCCGTTGACCTGCCACCGGCGGAATTCAGGGAGATAAGAAAAAGGATACAATCGGTGATCAACACCATTCAGGAGCACGATTCCGCGGAAAGGTTCTGCTCTCTGGGTGCAAAGGTAGAGTTCGGCGAGCCGACCTTCTCCGACGAACACAGCATCCTGTTCAACGGGAAGGCCTATTCGGCGAAAAACTGGGTTATAGCAACGGGCTCATCCCCCGGCATTCCCCCCATCGAGGACCTTGATGAGACGGGGTATGTTACCAACAAAGAGATATTCTCTCTGGATCAGCTACCCGAATCCATGATCATCCTCGGTGCCGGCCCCATCGCTATGGAGATGGCCCAGTCCTTCAACCGCCTGGGGACCCAGGTTACTGTCATACAGAGAAGTGGGCAGATCCTGAGCAAGGAGGACAAGGATATGGCCGATGAGGTCATGAAGGTCTTAAGCTCCGAGGGCGTGGTCTTTTATCTGAACTCATCCATAATCCGTGCAGGTGAAAAGGACTCTGAAAAAGAGGTACTTATAAAGGATGAAAATAGAAAAGAAGTAAACCTCAGGGCCGAAAAGCTCTTGGTGGCCATGGGAAGAACACCGAACCTGAAGGGCCTGGGCCTCGGGGATATAGGTGTGGAATTTGACAAAAAGGGCCTGAAAACCGACCACAGGCTCAGGACAAGCCGGAAACATATCTTTGCTGCGGGCGACGTGACAGGCCAGTATCAGTTCACACACGCGGCCGGATACGAGGGAGGAATCGTGCTCGCCAACACGATCCTCCATCTCCCTAAGAAGACCGACTACACCTTTCTTCCGTGGTGTACCTATACCGACCCTGAACTTGCCAGCATCGGGATGAACGAAAAGGCGGCCCAGGCAGCGGGGGTCAAATATTCAGTGTGGACGGAAGATTTCAAGGACAATGACCGAAGTCTCACTGAGGGTGAAAAGGTCGGAAAGATAAAGATGATCCTTGATGGAAAGGAGAAGCCCCTTGGTGTTCAGATCCTTGGACCGCGGGCAGGAGAGCTGCTCAACGAATGGGTGGCCGTGCTAAACGGCAAGGTGAAGCTTTCCACCCTTGCCTCTGCGGTCCATCCCTACCCCACGTTGGGCGAGATCAACAAGCGTGTGGCCGGAGACTTGTTCTCTCCCAAGATATTTTCAGACAGGGTCAAGAAGGGCCTGAAGTTCTTTTTCAATCTAAAAGGGAGGGCCTGTTAGTTGGGTATCAGGTACTGGGTACTGGGATGGGTGGATGATTGGATGAACGATGGACGATACAGGATGCAG
>DREN01000291.1 GCA_011051075.1 Deltaproteobacteria bacterium
CTTATGGGGTCGGCGGGGGGGCCATCGTTGCGCCTTTTCTTATCGCCATTTTCTGTCTTCCCATCTATGCGATTGCCGGGGCAGCGCTCCTGGGCACCTTCCTGACCTCAATTGCGGGCGTCATTTTTTACACCTTGATAGCGCCGGTGTATGCCCATACCGGCCTGGCAATAGCCCCTGACTGGAAGCTTGGTATCCTCTTTGGAATAGGCGGGCTTGGGGGGATGTACTGTGGGGCCAGGGTCCAGAAGTATTTCCCGGCCAGGCTCATCAAGTTGATAATCGGAGCGGTGATCCTTTTCCTGGCCTTAAAATATATAGGCCTGTGCGGTTAGACTTCAGCAATTGTGGATACGGGATCTATCCCGCCCGTGGCGGGAGTCCGTCCGTGGGGGCCTCTTTTCCAAAGGACGCAAAACCCTATCTCATTTTATAGAGACGGCAGCATGCGCTTGAAATAAGCTACGGAAAAGCCCCGGGAGAGAGTCTCGGTTGGAGCCTGTACAGGTCCCTGCCTGCTCCGAAGCTGTAATCCGACTAAGGGGACGTTCCATTTCGTGATGGAATATTTTGTTGCGTCCTTTGGAAAAGAGGCCCCCACGGACTAAGGGTAACCGCACAGGTCGAAATAATCTTCAATATATTTTGATGGTCAACTGATCCATGATCTGGAGGCGTTCATGGTAAAATTTCACTCCCGACCATGATAAATGCGGGGATTGAAACGATCTCCGTCTTCAAGACGTTCTATGTTGGAATAGTCGTTTAAGGAGAATGCATTTGTGAAAACAACACCTTCAACTGAATATGCCCTGTTGGGCGCCCTGATGCCGGGCCCTAAACACGGCTATGAGATCATGCAGTTCCTGGGCGCTGCCCTTGGTTCAGCATGGCATGTTGGCACCAGCCAGCTCTATACGCTGCTCAGAAGACTTGAGGGGGATAAGTTCCTCTGCTCCAAACTGGAAATCCAGGACACACGCCCCTCAAAACGGATATTTTCTCTGACTCCCGCAGGGAAAAGGCGATTTCTTGCCTGGCTCAAGGCGCCCACAGAACATGTGCGCGATCTCCGAATCGAATTTCTGGCCAAGCTCTTCTTCTTTGATCGTCTCTCTTTAGAGGGGGGCGCTGAACTGATAGAGGCCCAAATCCAGGTCCTGGAACAGATAAGGACAAGGATCAGGCAGAGACAGGAAGAGGAAAAGGACCCGTTCAACAGGCTGGTCTGCGGGTTCAAGATAGCCACTGTTGAGGCGTGGCTTCAATGGCTCGCCAAACAGGCACTACCCTTTGTTAACGAGGTTAAGGATGATGGCTGAGATATATAACGAACTGAGGCAGCGGGTGCACAGGCTGCTCAGGAATCAGGACCTCCTGTCCGGACATGTTCGGATACAGGCCAGAGGCCTCAGCACTCAAGAGGCGATCGGCGACCCCGAGGCCGATGATTTCCCCCTTCAAAAGGGTAGGGAGAGACTCATGCAGGCAGAGTTTCGCGGTGCGCTGGGGCAGGCATTTACCGACCGGTACGGCGATTTTGAAGGCACGCTTGATGAAGTTCTGGAAATGGGACTCCATAACAACTACAGGCGGGCCCTCTTTGTGGCTACGCTGAACGCCCTTCTCAGGCACCTGAGGCAGGTGGAAAAGACGGTTCACTGCCGGGACGAGGAACCGACTCTGTGCGCAAAAGAGCTTTCCAGATACCTGAAAAACCGATACGGCAGGGTTAAAATCGCCCAGGTGGGGTTCCAGCCCCGCATGGTGGAGTCTCTTGCCCCGGCCTTCCCCCTGCGGGTGATGGACCTGGATCCGGACAACGTAGGCGCCACACGTTTCAACACCCTCATCGAAGGTCCCCAGGCAGCGGATGAGATAGTCCGATGGGCCGATCTCATGCTCGTGACCGGCACCACGGTTGTAAACGGCACCGTAGAGCAATTCCTTGGTGAAAAGCCGGTTCTTTTCTATGGGACCACCATCGCTGCTCCCGCGCATCTCATGGGCTGGGAGCGCTTTTGTGCCTGTGGGAGGTAGGGGCTTGCATGGTAATTAGACGTGAGGTTAAGGCCTGCGAGCCCACACGGAAACCCCTTCGTCGCTCGCTGGATTTGATACGGTACTGCAGCCAACTGTGCGACTGAAGCCGCACCTACCTTTTTGGTTGCGGCCGAAGGCCTGCATTAAGGTACCTAAAGCCCCTGGTCTATGTAAACCATCAGGATCAAGCAGGCATCCCTTAAACCGATCTCCTCCAGAGAGAGCCTTATCCGCGTCCCGGTTTTTATGTTCGGCGGTATGCGCAGGGAGATTTCTCTCTCCCCGTAAACCGTTCCATGACCATCACACACGGGGCAGAAAAGAGCTGCCACAGGTCCTGTTTGAGCGCATTCCGGGCATGGCTCCGGTACCGGTAAGGTAATGGGATAGACCCCTCCCCGGGCAGCCTCCTCAGGAGAGAGTATGGCCTCGAAATACAGGTCCCCTTCCCTGTTCCCGACCATCCCGGGCCCAGAAGACCCGGGTAAAAACCTTTCAAAGAGAGCGTCTGACAAGGTAGAGAAAAGGTCCTGCCCCGGGTGCAGTGGTGATCTCCCCCGGTTTACTGTCTCAGGTTCCCTTCTGATCCTGACAGAAGACCCCTCTCTCTCCAGCTCACGGTCATATTCCCTTCTCTTTTCCTCATCGCACAGGGTCTCATAGGCCTCTGTGATCTCCTGAAACCTCCTTCCACTTTCCTGGCCCGGGTTTACATCCGGGTGGTGTTTTTTTGCCACCCTCCGATAGGCCTTTTTAATCTTGTCCCGATCCGCCCCTTTGCCAACGCCTAAGACACCGTAATGGTTCTGCATAGCCCTTTCCCCCGGGAAATCAATCCCTGACCATGAAGCCCCTTAATTATAGTCTTAGATTGTGACTTCTATAATCCCTCAATCCCTCAATTCCTCAATCCCAGTTTACCCGGGTCAGGTGCACCTTTTGAAAAATAGATAATCTGATTCATGGGTTTGTCAAGGGCTTCACTGCCCTCTCACCGGTCCGAACCGGCTGATTGCCCCTCTCCTGGAGCAAGAGAGTTTAGGCGACAATATCAGGCTGCAACCGATTTTTGTCTTGACAATATCAGGTTATGCATGTATATTGTCAGCCATGATAGTGGAGAGAGGCCTGTACAGGAATATATGGAAGAGACTGTCCGCGCATGATCAGATGGTCTTCATTGCCGGGCCGAGGCAGGCGGGGAAGACTACTCTCACGCGGATTCTGGCCGAGGATTTCAATAATTCCCTCTATTTCAACTGGGATATCCTTGACGAAAAACGCAAGCTGATCGAAACTCCCTTCTTTTATGAAGATCTCCATCGAAAAGATGCCTCCGTGCCCCTGATAATATTCGACGAGCTACATAAATATTCAAATTGGAAAAACTACCTTAAAAGCGTCTATGACCGCGATAAAGGGGATTATAAATTTGTCGTGTCAGGCAGCGGCAGGCTGGATATGTATCAGAAAGGGGGAGACTCGTTAGCCGGAAGGTACTTTATTTTTTATCTGTGGCCCTTTACCCTTGCCGAGCTGGCAGGGAATAATATTTCCCTTGATCGGTTCCTGTCCAACCCCGTTCAGGTTCGTACTCCGCCAAACGAGACACAACCCATCTGGAGCAGATTAACTCAGTGTACCGGATTTCCAGACCCATACCTTGAAGGAACGGCTGAGTTTTACCGGATCTGGTCAAACACCTACAGAAAACAGCTCCTGCGGGAAGATGTCCGTGATCTTACATCCATTCGCAGGATCGAAAATGCGGAAATGCTCTTTTCTCTTCTCCCCTCCAGGATCGGCAGCCCGCTTTCAATGGCAGCTCTTTCAAGAGATATTGGTGTATCCTTTGACAGCATAAGGAACTGGATGGAGATCTTTGAGGACTTTTTTCTGGTTTTCAGGGTAGCTCCCTGGACCCGGAAGATTTCAAGGGCAATAAGAAAAGAGAAAAAGCTGTACCTCTTCGACTATGCCTGCGTGGGCTCTCCTGCCGCCAGATTTGAAAACATGGTGGCTCTTGAGCTTTTCAGGGCCGTTTCAAACTGGAACGATTCAGGCTCGGGGGACTTTTCTCTCCATTACGTGAGAAACAGGGAGAAGGAGGAGGTGGATTTTCTCATCACGTACAACCACACCCCCTTTCTCCTTCTTGAATGCAAACTATCCGATGACCATGCGTCAAAAAGCCTGATAAAATTTCAAAAGGTCTTGAACATACCCGCGGTCCAGCTTGTGAACAAGGACGGCATCTGCAAACTGATCTCCAACAACAACCAGAAGATAATGATCATCAGCGCGGATCACTGGCTGTCGCTGCTTCCCTGACGAGGCGGACAGGCCTCAGAGGCCACAAATCCAGGGTAGGCTGGCATCTTTTTCAATCAGTCCCGGGAAAATACCATCATAGAAGTGGTCCAGGCCCTGGCCAAATCCACGGCCGGTTCGCAGATCGTCTTTAAGGGAGGAACCGCCCTGAAACTTTTCGACCTGTGCGGTCAGACTTCAGCAGTTGTGGATAGGGGATCTATCCCGCCCGTGGCGGGAGTCCGTCCGTTGGGGCCTCTTTTCCAAAGGACGCAAAACCCTATCTCATTTTACAGGGACGGCAGCATGCGCTTGAAATAAGCTACGGGAAAGCCCCGGGAGAGAGTCTCGGTTGGAGCCCGTAACGGCCCACTGCCCAAACTCCGGTAGCATGAAGGAGTGCTCCGAGCCGGGTCGCCCGGTGTGCCTCTCCAGGCATCTCTCTCATCTCACCATGGTCAACAGCCTGATCCCCCTCATCTGTCTGAAGTTGGCCCCCTGACTCACACACCTGAGGGCCAGTCCCGGGTCCACTACCCTCGTGCCTGAGATGGCATCCACGCCGTAGTCAAAGAGGAGTGGGGAGAGGGGCGCTGTATCACCCAGCATAATCACGTAGGCATGGGGGGCGCAGAGTTCGAGGAGGTGATCCAGGGTATGGTTCGTCAGGGAGGTTCCTGTGATGGCCACGACATCGGCCTGCGGAATCAGGTTGTCTGCCGCACCTTCGTTGAAATCCCCCCCCAGAGGGTTCCTTTCAATAACCCACACCTCTGCCGCAGTCTTGCGAATCACGGGTATGAAGGGAAAGTGCCCCACGATGGCTACCCTCCTGTTTTTTCCCTTCTCTTTGATCAGCTCGGCCCCGTTAAGCTCAACACAGGAATCCTCATCTACTTCCAGGAGGGAGTTAATGGTAGCCATCCCAATGGCCGCCTCAAGGATGCTGGCAGAATAGACTAAGCGGGCCAGTTCCCTGGGGTCCTTTTCAAGCAGGGCGCCCGGTTCTCTTACCAGGGGCGGTTTCTGGCGAAGGGCGTCCCTGGCCAGGGTGGCGGCCAGCCCGCAGTTCCGGGTGAGCACGCCGGTATGAAACACCCCCTGGCGTATCTCTTTTACAACAGTGTCGAAGTTCAATATGGACATGAGCTCGTCAAGTATCCTCATATGTACGCAACCTCCAGAGTCATCGGTTCAATCACAGCCTCATCTTTACCCCCACAGGGCGTTTTCCTCCCGGGGTCCCCCGGCCTTCCCGTGCCAACAACCTCCTGAGCACGAAACCTGCAGATAGGCCCGTTCCAGTGTCATGTAAGCCGCATCCGGATGATTTCCACCCATGGCACGCTCGTTCAGGCGGCGCGGGATCTCTGCTCCAGATAGGCGGCAGCCCGATGGTAGACCTCCCTTACGCGCGTTGACGCCTCTGGAAGGGCGTCCCGGATCATTTCAAGGTAGCCCTTGTCCTGGACAATCTGAAACGAACGGGGAAAGTTCAGGTCGTAGATCCACCCTATCTGGAGGAGCTTGAAATCGTTGAGGGTCTTCAGATGGGCCATCCGAACGAGACGCCTGTTCATCAGTGCCCTGTACACGGGCTCGGAGATCATGGGTTCATCGGGCAGGTCCAGTTCAATGGTATGGTTCCGGCCGTTTTTGTTGTTCCGGTAGTAATCGGTGGCAACGCGCCAGATATCCACCTTGTCCGCGTCCCTGAGGAGCTTCTGGAAAAGGCGCTCTCTCCCCCCCTCTCCTTCCGGCAGGGCGGCACGGTTGTGAAACCTGACCGCCCGCAAGACAATCCGTGCCGCTGCCGGCTCAAGCAGGCGGAGCACCCGGCACTTTGCTATCACCTTTACCCCGAGGGCGGCGTGGTCTTCTGACCTGTGATCGGAAAATGTCCGGTACCGGCTGTACTGCTCGAATCTGCCGATATCGTGAAGCAGTGCGGCACCTTCGGCCAGGGCGAGATCCTCACGGGATAGCCCCAGGTTCCTGCCGATATCCAGGATCGCCTCGCAGACCCTCATGGTATGATCGATTTTCAGATCCATGGCCTGCTGGATCCCTGGATCCTGGGAAGAAAACCTCTCCGTGTACTCCTCAAACCAGGCCCTCAACCCCGGCAACATCTCCTGTGCGTTCATTTCGTCTCTCGTTTGAAGGTTTTCATCGATCCATGTGGCACCGCCAGGCTCAGGTACCGGTCCCCCTCGTTGAACATCAACCGCTTTTCCACCATCATGCGGAGGAAGGCCTGAATCTGGTCTTCACTGAACCTGGGGAACCGGGCAAGTATCCGGGCCATGGACCGTTGATGTCCGCAGTAGAGGTAAAGTGCGCGGGAATCACCCTTCAGGCGGTGCGTTATATCCTTGTTCAGCCGGCGCTCACGGATAATAAGGAAATCCTTTCCATCCCTGTAAGAAAGTATCGGCCTGAATCCCGGCCCCCGGTGCATTTGCCCGTAGAAACCGCGCCATTCCTTCAGCTTTTCCCGGACCGGCTCCCACAACCGGCGCTGACGCCTCACCCCTCCACGGCCTCCAGCGTATGCCTGGATCATGAACCGGACGTTTTGGAACTCCTTTGAGGGAAAGATGTGGCCATACCAGGGATGGTTCCCCCTAAGACGTATACGGCACTGCCCTGGATTCCGCCAAATGGGACTCCCATATCCGAGCCAGAGGGCAATTCCCCTGAGAGGGCGAAACGGAAACGCAAAGTCGAGATTTTTCAGGGTCTCGGCCACGTCCTCCGAATCACTGGCGGGGAAATCCAGGATCAGGTTTCCCGAAAGATCGGGCATGCCGGCGCGCTCGCAGTTTTTCATGATCTCCAGATTATCAATGGCCCTGGTCCCCTTGTTGAACTTCTTGAGGAGAGAGGTGCTCAGGGCCTCGATACCCACCTGAATCTCCTCCATCCCAGCCGACGCCATGGCCTCAAGAACGGAAGGCCCGGTTGCGGCACGGACTTCGGCAAACATGCGGAGATCGCGCCCCTGTTCCTCTACGGAGTGAAACAGCTCCTCCAGGCCCTTTGCCGGCAGCAGGTTGTCCATGAACGAGACTGAGAGGACCTTATGCCGCCTGATGAGGGTATC
>DREN01000384.1 GCA_011051075.1 Deltaproteobacteria bacterium
CGGGCAAGGTCAAGAAGACCCTTATGATCCGCTCGCCGCTCACCGGATATGTGATTGAGAGAAGGGCCGAAGAGGGCTCCTACATCAAGGCAGGCACCACGGTTTTCCGCATCGCCGACCTTTCAAGGGTGTGGGTGGACGCCCATCTTTACGAGTACGAGCTTACCGGGGTGGAAGAGGGTCAGGAGGCGGTGATGACCCTTCCTTACCTGCCCGGCAGGACCTTCAACGGCACCGTGGCCTACGTGTACCCCTATCTCCAGCCAAAGACGAGGGACCTGATCATACGCCTGGTGTTCCCCAATCCCCGCATGGAGCTCAAACCGGAGATGTACGCGGATATCCGGATCAGGACAGTGCTCAAGGGTGAGGGCCTGATAATCCCATCAGAGGCGGTAATCCGCACTGGACAGCGAAACGTGGTCTTTGTAAGCGCGGGCAAAGGCAAGTTCGTGCCCAGGGACGTGATCCTCGGCCCCCTCCTCGACAACGAACGGGTCCAGGTGTTAGGGGGACTGGCCCTGGGAGAGCCGGTGGTGGTTTCAGGCCAGTTCCTCCTGGATTCTGAGTCGAACCTCAAGGAGGCCGTACAGAAGATGCTGGATGCCAGGATGAAGAAGGCCATGGCCGGTATGGACGAGGGATCTTCCGGAGAAATGGAGGAGCGCTGAAGGCGGAACCATGATTGGAAAGATTATCCAGTGGTGTGTTGAAAACAGGTTCATGGTGGTCCTGGGCACCGTCTTCGTCATGGTGGCAGGGGTCCTGGCCATGGCCAGGACCCCGGTGGACGCCATCCCCGATCTCTCCGACGTGCAGGTGATCATCTACACGGAGTATCCGGGTCAGGGCCCACAGGTGGTCGAGGACCAGGTCACCTACCCCCTTACCACTGCCATGCTCAGCGTGCCCTTTGCAAAGGTGGTACGCGGTTACTCCTTTTTCGGCTACTCCTTCGTCTACATTATCTTCGAAGACGGGACAGACCTCTACTGGGCACGATCCCGGGTCCTGGAGTATCTCAACTTCGTGGCAGGGAAACTTCCCCAGGGTATAACGCCCAGCCTTGGCCCCGATGCCACGGGTGTGGGCTGGGTCTACGAGTACGTGCTCAAAGACACCACCAACACCCGTGACCTTCAGCAGCTAAGGAGCATTCAGGACTGGTTTCTCCGCTACGAGCTGGTATCCGTCCCCGGGGTTTCCGAGGTGGCAAGCATCGGCGGGTTCGTGAAACAGTACCAGGTGGAGGTAGATCCCAACAAACTCCTGGCGTACAACCTCTCCATTGAAAAGGTCAAGAACGCCATCCGACGGTCCAACCGGGACGTGGGCGGGCGGCTCGTGGAGATGGCCGAGACCGAGTTCATGGTGCGGGGCCTGGGTTATATTACATCCATCCGCGACCTGGAGGAGATCGCCGTGGGGGTTGACCAGGAGGGCACGCCCATCTTGCTCAAGAATATGGCCCATATACATCCGGGACCGGAACTTAGGCGTGGAATCCTGGAGTGGAACGGACAGGGAGAGGTGGTGGGCGGCATCGTGATCATCCGGTTCGGGGAAAACGCTCTCCAGGTCATTGAGAACGTAAAGAAGAAACTCAAGGAACTGGAGCGCGGCCTTCCAGCTGGAGTGGTTGTTGAAGAGGGGTACAACCGTGCCACCCTCATCAAGAGCGCCATACATACCCTCACAAAGAAGCTTGTGGAAGAGCTGACAGTGGTTGCCCTGATCTGTCTCATCTTCCTGCTCCACTTCAGGTCTGCCTTTGTGGCCATCTTCACCCTACCGGTGGGAATACTGATCTCATTCATCGCCATGAAACTAATTGGGATCAACGCCAACATCATGAGCCTAAGCGGTATTGCCATTGCCATAGGAGTCATGGTTGACGCCTCGGTTGTGCTTGTGGAAAACGCCCATAAGCACCTTGCCAGGGACGGGGGCAAAAAGCCCCATACCGCCATAATCCTGGATTCGGCAAGGGAGGTGGGACCCGCCCTTTTCTACAGCCTCCTGATAATTACCGTATCGTTTCTCCCCGTGTTCAGCCTTGAGGAACAGTCGGGGAGGCTGTTCAAACCCCTGGCCTACACCAAGACCTTTGCCATGGCCGCATCGGCCATGCTGGCGATCACCATCGTGCCGGTGCTCATGACTTTCTTTGTGCGGGAAAACACACTTGATCCCGGGATCACACGCCGGCGCAGGCGCGCCATATGGATCGTAAGCGTGGCGGCGCCTCCCCTCCTGGTGGTTGCGGCCGGAGCCGTGGGCATGGCCCTGCCCGACTGGTCCCTGATCGCGGCACTGGCCCTTTCCCTGTTCGCCCTGGTGTGCCTGGTGCCCCAGAAGATCGTGGAGGAGTCAAAAAATCCCCTGAGCCGGTTTTTCATCCGGCTGTACAGGCCCGTGATCCACTGGGTACTGAAACGGCCCAAAGTAACGGTTCTTGTCTCCCTCATACTCCTGGCCATATCCGTTTACCCCCTGTCCCGCCTGGGGAGCGAGTTCATGCCGCCCCTGAACGAGGGGAGCCTCCTTTACATGCCCACCACCCTGCCGGGCATCTCCATCACCAAGGCCAGGGAACTGCTCCAGCAGACGGACAAGATCATCCAGTCCTTTCCCGAGGTAAGGCATACCCTGGGCAAGATCGGCAGGGCCGAGACGGCCACCGATCCCGCTCCCCTCTCAATGATCGAGACCACCATTACCCTCTGGCCCAGGGTGGTGCACGAAAAGGTCCCGGTGAACCGGTTTTTTTCACAGTGGCCGGGCTGGCTCAAAAAGCCCCTCGCCTGGATATGGCCCGAGGAGCGGGACGGCAAAATCCTCCACCAGTGGAGCAGGAAAAAGGTGGACCGTTTTTTCAGCTCCTGGCCCGGGTGGGTGAGAAAGCCCCTTTCCCTGATCTGGCCTGAAGAGCGCTACATCACCACTGCCGAGCTTGTGGAGGAGCTTGACCGAGCCGTCCGGTTTCCCGGTCTCACCAACGCCTGGACCATGCCCATCAAGACCCGTATCGACATGCTTTCAACCGGGATCAAGACCCCGGTGGGGATCAAGGTCATGGGACCGGACCTCCAGGTCCTCACAGACCTGGGGGAGAAAATCGAAGCGGTGGTGGGACAGATCCCGGGCACCCTGTCCGCCTATTCCGAGCGCATCACAGGGGGAAACTACCTGGATTTCAAGATCAGGAGGGATCAGATCGCCCGATACGGCCTCACCGTGGGGGACGTGCAGGATACCATTGTCACGGCCATCGGAGGGCAGAACATCACCTACACGGTGGAGGGCCTTGAGCGGTATCCGGTGAATCTGCGGTACAGCCGCGAGCTGAGGGACAACATCGACCTCTTGAAGGGGGTCCTGGTGACAGCCCCCACGGGCGCCCATATCCCCCTGGGACAGCTTGTCCATATCTCCATCCACAAGGGACCGGCATCCATTAAGACCGAGAACTCCAGGCCCAACGCCTGGATCTACGTGGATCTCAAGGGAGTGGACGTGGGTACCTACGTGGAAAGGGCAAAGAAAATAGTGGCCCGGGAGGTGAAGCTCCCCACCGGCTATTCAGTGGTGTGGTCCGGTCAATACGAGTATATGCAGAAGGCCCGCAAGACCCTGAATCTGGTGGTTCCCCTGACCCTCGTGATCATCTTTGTCCTGCTCTACATCCACTTCCACAACTTCGGCGAGGCCCTGATCGTCATGGCAAGCCTCCCCTTCGCCCTTGTGGGCGGCATCTGGCTCCTCTACCTGCTGGGTTATAATCTCTCCGTCGCCGTGGTGGTTGGTTTTATCGCCCTGGCGGGCCTGGCAGCGGAGACCGGGGTGGTCATGCTGGTCTATCTGGATCAGGCCTTTGAGCGCAGGATGGGGGAGGGGAAGATGGAGACCGGATCAGGGCTGAGGGATGCCATTTTTGAGGGCACCGTGGAAAGGGTGCGGCCCAAGCTCATGACCGTTGCCACCACCCTCATCGGACTCCTCCCTATCATGTGGGGTACTGAGACCGGGTCGCAGGTCATGAAACGCATAGCAGCACCCATGGTGGGTGGATTGATCTCCTCCACGGTTTTGACACTGGTAATTATACCTGCCGTGTATTTCCTCTGGAAAGGCAGGAGGTTTAAGAGGTGAAACCTGTTTGGTTAGGTGTTGGTTATTAGGTGTTAGCGTTATGACGAAATAACCGCACAGGTCGAAAAGAGGAGAACAGAAGCTAAAACAATGGCAATAAAGAGCCTTCAACAACGCCTCAGTCTGCTGGTGCTTCTGCCCGCGGCCGTCTTGCTGCTCCTGGTGGGCGTTTCCGGGTTTATCTATATGAGGGCAAGCCTCCTCTCCCAGTGGCAGGACGCCTCCATAGTAAAACTCCAGAGGGCGGCACACCAGATCGATATGCGGCTTGCACGCATTACCGACTGGGTCCAGATGTTTCACAAGACCTCCAACAGCAGAGGCGGCCCCCTGATACAGAAATGGATACTGGATCAGTTAAAGGCCATGAAGGGGGTGACCAGTGCTCGGCTGAAGTGGGTGGACAGTAACGGGTCTGAAGAATCCATGCCCATGTACATGCACGGGGGCAGGGGCCAGATGGCCGGGATGCGCATGATGCAGTTTCATCAGGCAAGGAT
This sequence comes from Deltaproteobacteria bacterium, assembly GCA_011051075.1. Taxonomy (GTDB): domain Bacteria; phylum Desulfobacterota; class DSM-4660; order Desulfatiglandales; family Desulfatiglandaceae; genus Desulfacyla. Next base: position 4,653 of record DREN01000384.1, read on the forward strand.
CGCTGAAGTGACATCCCCTGAATACGATACAAAGACCGGGCAGGAAACAATCAGGATCGTATCCCGATTTAAGGATAAATCAGGTAAGGTCGTAGGCACCCTGGACATTTCGGTCAGCTTTGAATATCTGCTGGAGGGGATCAAGTCGTTCGGCTGGTGGCAGACCGAGCAGGCGTGCCTGATCAACGAGAAAGGGGCGTACCTCTGCCATACCAGGGCCATCATGAAGGGAGGCATGCCCTTTGGAGGGACCGGCGATCCCTTTGAACTGGCCCTCCTTAAGGCAATAGCTGAGAAACCCTTTGGTACGGTGCTGGGTCCTGGACAGCCTTCCAGGGAGGTGGGAGGTTTTTACAGGCTCAAGTACGCCCCGTGGACCATCGTCCTCTTTGCCACGGGGAAGAAGGTCCTGGGGCCCATCATCCGGTTTCGCAACTACTACCTCGCGGGCGGGGCCGTTGTAATACTCTTGGTCCTCCTGTTCATCCGCATGGTCGTGGGCAGGATGGTCAGGTCATTCACCGAGATCTCAAAGGCCGCCGAAAGGATCGCTGGGGGAGACTATGGAGATCCGATCCCCGTCAGGGGCCGGGACGAGATAGCGCAGCTCACCCGGAGCTTCAACACCATGGTGGAGGGGCTCAAAGAGAGAGACTTTGTTGCCAATACCTTCGGCAGGTATGTGGACCAGGGGATAGCCCAAAAGCTCATGAAGCTGCCCGAGGCCTCCAGGCTTGGGGGTGAGAAGCGCGAGGTGGCCATACTCATGTCGGACATCCGGGGATTCACACCCCTGTCCGAGACCCTGAGTCCTGATGTAATTATCAGCTTCCTGAACCGCTATTTCTCCCGTCTCATAGAGGTGATACAGGAACATCACGGAATTATCGTGGACTTTTTCGGGGACGGGGTCCTTGTGTTCTTCGATCCACTCAAGGGTCCTGTTGAACCGGTGATCCTTTCCGGCGTGGAATGTGCTCTGCACATGATCAGGGACATGGAGGACTTTAACTCCGAGATGGAGGCGGACGGCCTGCCTGAGCTCAAGACCGGCATCGGTGTTAACAGCGGTGAGGTTGTAGTTGGAAATATAGGCTCTGAAACCAGGGCCAAGTATGGTATCGTGGGTTCGCCCGTTAATATCACAAACCGGATTCAGTCAACGGCCAAAGGCGGGGAGGTTGTCATTTCCGAGGCGGTCTACAGGAGGATATCAGACCGGCTTGAAATCGAGCGATCCTTTTGCATGCCTTTGAAGGGCGTGGAGGAAGAGATGAACCTGTACGTTGTCAAGGGGATTTCCACTGCCAGTGAAAAACCCTAAATTACACCCCCCTGTCGGTGCGGTTTCAGTCGCACAGCAAGAAACCGATACGCCGGGTGGGACTTATGAAAAATTTTGCAAGGAGGCTTGAAATGACGAGGAAAATCCTGGTGGCAATGGACGATTCTGACAACGCCATGAGGGCAGTGGAGTTTGTGGCTCAATCCTTTATCCGTGATCACGAGATCACTCTCTTCAGCGTTCTGGTGGATAGCGCTGCCATATGCGATATGGAGAATCCCAGTCTTACCCCCTATTTCATGGCCAATAAGGGGGCCTTCTGCTCCATTGAAGATCAGAAAAGAAGCCTTGTAATGGAGGCCCTTGAGAAGGCCAAAGAGACCCTTGTGAGGGCGGGGTTTGAAGAAGGAGGGATCAGGATCAAAACGGAGACAAAGAAGAAAGGGGTCGCCAGGGGGATCATAGACGAGGCGGCCGGTGGTTACCATGCCGTATTGATGGGCCGGCGAGGGCTTTCCGGCGTGAAGGAATTTTTCCTTGGCAGCGTCTCCCAGAAGGTGCTCCAGTCAAAGGAGGCCATATCGGTGGTGCTGGTGGATTAGACAGTTAGGCGTTCAGTCTTGTGTAGAAAGCACAAGAATTCTCTTTGCCGGCTTTGCGGCTTTGTGAGAGGCATTCAGGGTTCCAGCTTGTCCGGGTTAAGTTTCCCCTTTTTGCTCGTGAGGATCTGGTCATCTGAAATGGAGACTCAACCATGAAAACAGAGGCCGTAAACTCAGACTACACCGCAGAAATAAAGGAGAGGATCAGGGGCCTGGGGGCTGACTTGGTGGGCGTTGCCCATACGGAGCCGCTGAAGGAGCTGAGGCTTGATCCCCCCGACCTCTTGGATAATTTCACGAGGGCCGTTTCAATGGCCGTAAGGCTCCCCGCGGCAGTATTCGAGGAACTTCCAGGCAGGCCGACACCCGTTTATAAATCGGTCTACCAGACGGCCAACGCCATGCTTGACCAGATCGCCTTCCGCGCGGCTGTCATGTTGCAGGACCACGGAAACTACAGCATGCCAGTTGCAGCGTCCCAGGTCCTTGACCAGGAAAACTGGTACGCGGCCATAAGCCACAAGGCGGTGGCGCGAATGGCGGGCTTAGGCTGGCAGGGGAAGAACCTCCTCCTCATAACTCCTCAATACGGGTCCAGGGTGAGGCTTGTAACCGTGCTCACCAACGCCCCCCTGAGCGTGGATGCCCCCTTGAAAAACCGTTGCGGCAACTGCGACCAGGGGGACGTCCTTAAATAATAAAATAACTTAACATCGACTGCTTTTGGTGGTATCTTGCGGGCATGCCTAAAATAGCACGATTAGACACGCCCGGCCTCATTCGATCTGGAGAAGGGTTACATAACCGGAAGAGGAAGACAAAGGGCGAGGGTCAGGGGCAGGGACTTGCTCTGTCACTGGTGTGCAATTGAACTCAGGATTCCAATGGCGGATTTGTCAAAAAGAC